>NZ_CAWUDP010000156.1:0-16627 GCF_963920835.1 Scytonema sp. PCC 10023 | reverse complement strand
CTCCTGAGAGGTCTGCTCCTGAGAGGTCTGCTCCTGAGAGGTCTGCTCCTGAGAGGTCTGCTCCTGAGAGATCAACCCTTGGCAACTTAATTTTTACTAAATTAGCTTTACTTAGTGAGATAATTGAATTAGAACCAGATAAAAAATTACCTTGCTCACTGAAGTTACTATTATTGACGTTATTGACTAAATTAGCTTCAATCAGAAAGTTTAGTAAGATTCTTTTGTTGTTTTCATCTAACTGCTCTAATGTATTTATTGTCTTGACGCGCATAAGGTCTTGGGCTTGATTATTACGCTGGTTACGTAAAGGTTTTTCTTTCTCAAGCAAAAGTTCGTTCATGTCGTTAAAATATTTTGTAAGTTCTTCCTTTTGATAACGTATCTTAGACTCTTCTTGTTGAACTTTAATAGTTGAAAAAGCGGCAAAAACTGTTAAAATTGCAATGATTTGTGGAAAAAAATCCCATAGATTTTTATTAGCAAATCCAGTCCATTTCCAAAAATTAATAAGTTGTCTTTGCATTTTATTAGGGATTTGATTTTTGTAGTTTTTTTGTCAAAATCTTTAAGATGAGTATCTTACAAAAAATGATTTAATAGTGAAAAATTGGTTCTTGCATCTGTACTATGCTGAGTCAACATTAAAATATCAGCAGATGAAGATACAAAGTCAATAACATCACTTCCATTTTTCTGTATCCATTGACCTGCGTCGTCTAAATATTCTTTGAAGCATGTACCACTTCTTCGTACCCATCGAAAAAATCTATTGCCTTCTTGAACTACATCATCTGCTTGATTTAAATTAGGAGCGCCCGCTGAAGAAGGAGCGTTAATCGCAACAGTTGTCGTCACAGTTGTTACAGCCAAAAGAGTAGCCAAAAGACGTTAATTCAACATCTAATTTTTCCTAGTCTAAGTTTATAAGAATGAACAACAATGACTACACGGAACTTTTTATCTATTTCCGGAAAAGATTTTAGTCATCTAAATATGAATTTCTTTGAGAATTGATAAAATAATTGTTTATTAATTAAGTGTTTGCCGTAGTATAAAAAATGATGTCAGCCAAAATATCCTAAGTTTTCAGGATATTCAAGTCCTAATCCATTGTTAAAAATTTCCACAGATATAACCAAACATTTTGTGTAAATTCATTTTGAGGTTAGCTAAAATTCCAGTATATTTAACCACAAAATAAATTATCCGCTTCAAGATTCCGGGTGTGTGAAAGCGGAGGTTATCATTTAGGGGTCGTGACAAAATAGATGTAAATTAGGATACACTATAAAGAATTGTTGCGATAATTCCTGTCTTAATTTACTAACTTGCCCATAAATGGTATTGTGTTTGGCGTTCTCCCCTTGCTCGTCAAAACCCAATAACAGAAACAGCTTTTTTCCTTTGCTCTGGTGTCACTTCCAAATACCGCTGCAAAGTTCCCAAATCGTTGTGACCGCTGATTTCTTGAATATGCCGCAGTGGAATCCCAGCGCTACACATCTGCGTCAACGCCGTCCGCCTAAAGCTGTGAGTGCTGACACCAACTAACCCAACCCGCTTGCAGGCATTTTTCAGAATCTTCTCAGCCCCAAACCGCGTCAGCCGTTCGGTAATACCTCGCTTTCCTGGAAATAGCGGTCCTGGTTTGGGTTGATGTTCCGCCAAAAATGCAGCTAATCCGGGCTGAATATCTACAACGCGGGTTTTGAGTTTCCCTTTGGTGGTAGACTTCCTAAAAGTTAACGTTCCGCTTTTAATGTCCGTGGTGTTAAGTCCTAGCGCTTCGGACACTCGACAACCAGTAAATAAGCAGATGGCAAATAGAGCGCGGTCGCGTGGGTTGGTCAATCCATCAGTAAACAACAGCCGTAACTCTTCCGGGGTTAAGATTTTTCCTTGTCCGTTTCCGTTGACCTTCATTGTGGGTTAGTATTACCTGATATCAGTAGTTTACACGTTAAACGCTTTTCGTGGAGTAGAAACCTCAAGCTCCTGTCAATTCGTTGTTGACTCCCTGACGCTGCACTACCATTAATCAAGGCTTATCAATCGTTTCACGCTCTTGTTGCGTGTAACCCTGATGATTTCGTGGAATTGATTAAATCTGCTTATCATCTCTGCGCTGTTACCAAGTGCAGGTATGATCCGGTTGCCTTATTTTTCCGGGGACTTTGGAATTAATTAAAATTCGCTTATAACAGTAAAGAACTTTTTTAAAAAGCGAATATGGTAGCTTTCTCAAAAGATAAAATTCCAGCTTCAATTGACACTTTAGAAAAGCTTGAAGCCTGGGCAAGTACTGTACTTGCTTATTTGAACTCTTCTACTACAGCAATAGAAGGAACGAATCCTACTAATGCTGTAACGACTAGAGTTTCGCACTCAAGCCCTTATTTCGTTACAGCCGATGCAGCAGATCCACACTGGAGATTAGTTTCTAGGAATTCAATCAGGTTAGATGCCAAGTGGACAACAGGACAGCAGAAAATTTGGAATTACGTTCAGTCAACCAACACTAATTCTATTCCTGTTGAATTCACTACTTAGTTATGGCTATTCCTGCTGCTGGTATTCCTTTAGTTATTGAACTTGTTAAAGATGTCATTTTATATGGAACCGCAGTAGAACTTGCAGCTTTTGCACTTCCTGTTGTGGTTGCAGGCGCTGTTATTGCTGGTGCAGCTTATTATTTGCTCCAATTTGAGCAAGTTGAAGAATTACGGATGAAAGCTGCTCAAAGGTATATTACTAATAACCCAGATACACCTTATCAAATTAGAACATATATTAAATGGCGAGATTTTAATGGTGACAAAGCTTATGACGAAGGTGTTTGTGTTAGCGAAGATTTTGACTCTGAGTTCGCTTATTATTTAGAACCTGGTGACACTTGGGAGGTGCGACCTTCTTTTAATCGCTTCCGTACTGTAGCCAAGAATGCACCTGTTTACCAGATATATAGGGGAGACGTAATAATGCGGTGCGATGCCGATAGACTTTATATAAACGGTGAACCTGCTTATGTTGAAGGTACAGACGAGACTATTACATTTTATCCCGGTACAGCAAAAGAAAAATCTTATTTTCCTTGGGATGGTGTCAATTGGAGGGAAAGAGAAGGTTTTTTAAATTCTTTAAATGAATCCGACTGGCAAGATATCATAACTAAAAGCCCTCAGAAAGAAATTCAAATAGGGGATTCTTTAAACAGAGGAATTACAACAGGCGATCCTAATCTTGATAATCCAGCACAACGCCAACCAAGAATTTTTTCTAAAACTAGAATTCCTGCTTATCAATCACCAGAAATAGCTTCAATATTTTTACCTTCTTCAATTCAAGGTGTAAGCGCTCCTCCTATACAAGCCCCACCAGAACAAGCGCCAGTAGAAATACCAGATTATCCGCCTACTGCTCCAATTCCACTCACCCCTGACCAATTCCCTGACCACGAAATCGTTCCTTTCCGACGACCAGAACCCGCTGCACCATATCCGGAACCGGAATCAGATCCAAAACAAGCACCTATACCGCAGCCATCACCAATAGTTGTACCAATACCTGAGCCAACTCCTCAACCAACGCCAGCACCAACTAAAGAACCGGAACCAGGAACTTCACCATCGCCACAACCGGAACCAACACCCGCGCCAACTCCTCAACCAACGGCTACACCAACTAAAGAACCGGAACCAGGAACTTCACCATCGCCACAACCGGAACCAACACCCGCGCCAACTCCTCAACCAACGCCTACACCAACTAAAGAACCGGAACCAGGAACTTCACCATTTAAAGAACCGGAACCAACACCCGCGCCAACTCCTCAACCGACGCCGGAACCGGAACCAAAACCTGTACCAACACCCGCGCCAACACCAGAACCAGAACCTGTACCCGTACCCGCCCCTACTCCACAACCAGAACCGGAACCAACGCCCACGCCGACGCCAAGCCCTGAACCAGAAACCGAGCCAACTCCACAAACTAGTCCTGCACCTGCCCCACAACCCCAACCCGACCCAACACCCCAATCCGAGCCAACTCCACAAACCAGTCCTGCACCTGCCCCACAACCACAACCCGACCCAACACCCGATGGTTCGCCAACACCCACTCCTGCGCCGGAACCAATACCAAATCAATCAAACGAGCCTGAACCACAACCGGAACCAACGCCGGAACCAACTCAATCGCCAACACCAGGAACATCACCTGCACCCAACCCACAAGAACCAGAGCCTGAACCGCAACCAGAACCAGAGCCGGAACCGCCCAAAAATCCACCAACAACTACAACTAATATCTGTGAAGAACCCTGCATTGTTTTTATTAAAGAAACAATAAAAGAAGTCCACTCAAAATTAGAAAGCAACAGCATTTTCTGGATTGATTTAGAAGTGCCAACAGTTACTTGTGAACTTCAAGATGGAGAATGGAAGCCAAAACGTATATCTACAACAGTGCAAGTTTTAGCAACACCATTAGGCAATGAAATTTTCAAAACCCAAATACAATTTGAATCAACAGCTTTGATTGCTGAAGAATTATGTCTGCAAAAGAATAAATCTTCTGAGTGTGAATGTTATGCTGCTGTTCCCGACTGGTGGCAGATACGCCCGGAAGCCGGAAGACCACAATTAGTTATTCAATTTGGAGAAGATTTAGGCAATGGCAAAGTTGGTTCACCAATGTATGCAATTACGATTCCACATTACAAAGGGAATAAACCTAAAACTTCTCCTGTGCCTGGGTATAAAAAAGGTAGCTGGGAAGAAATCTTGACTCTTAATGATAACAGTAAAGTGGTAGTCAATGCTTACAGTCAATCAGAAGCTAGAAAAATCATCAATGCTTGTCAACAGATTATTAGTCCTGAGTATCTAACGAATTCTTACTTAAAAGGTGGAACAATCCGTAAAGGGAAAGCTTTAAAAGAAATTAGTGTCATCCCTAAAATGGCTAAATTCTTTTCAACTGGTCAACAAAATACTATTCCTGATTGGATAGTACGATTCTCATGACTGTTACTGCACCATATCTTGCTAATTACTGGAAAGCTGCAACTGAGCTTAATAAACTCGTACCAATTGCAGAATACGCTGCTACTAAGTATATACACCCGCAAACTGTTAGGCGTCGGATACTTCAAGGACACTTAATCGGTTTAAAAACAGGGGGCAAGTGGTATGTATCAATATCCTAGTTGGGGCTTAAGTCCCAACTAACCAAAATTCAGATATTGCTTTACGATATACGTGGACAAAGCTAGCTTGGTATAAACCTTACATCTGATGTATACATGGCAGCTTTTGATCCAGGTGCAGGTGGCACCTTAAAATCAACCACTTTAGAAGGCATAGCAATGGAAGCAGCGCTGTTGCTACAAAACGCTGAACGCGCTGCCCAGGCTGCAACTCCTGAAGCTTTTCCAAATAATATTGCAGTCTCCTTTTTTACTGGTGACAATGTTATTCAGGTGCAAGCAGCATTACCTTTATCAGCCGACTTTAGTAATGATGGGAAAGTAACTTTCTCGGCTGTAGATTATCTTGGTACTCCTTTTACGACTGATGGTGATTTAAAAGCGACTACTTTACCACAAGCAGTTTTAGAGCTTTTTCAAAGATTACAAAATACTGAGAAATCTCAACCGGATGCTGGAGATAAAGTGCAACTTAGCTATGCAACAGAAACTAATATTGCAACGATTAACGCCGAATTCCCAATAACTTTCTCAGTAGCGACTGATGGAACGATATCAGTCAGCGCTAACCCTTATCTTGCCTAATCACTTTTAAGTTTATAAGGAGAAAGCTTTATGGCAGACAATCCACAAGTAGAAGGCAGTAACCCAATTGGTTCTGACGGCATTGGAGGGGCTTCTAACGCGCCCGATGTCAAGAAATACCACACCTTTATGGTGAAATCTACAAAACATCTTTTCAATGCACCTACTGACAAATACAAAGATTTGTTAGATGTTTTGGGATTACAAGATGTTGATAGCGATGATGGCAAGAAAGAAACCGGATTAAAATTGCAGCAAGGCACCGGATTCATTAACTTATCCGTTCGTGTTAAAGGTGGTGCCACTTTAAGAGTTGTGTGCGACCCTGACAAGGTGGGTACAGCCCTGAAATCTGCCAAGGGGAAAAAGATTTATGGAAAAGATATTGATGCAATACGCATTCCCAAAAAGCGGATTTATATCTAATTTCACTTTATGGAATCGCCCGTTTTTGACCTTAACAATTCACAGAATTGGAAAATGGCTTTTAACCAAGAACGGGTTGCCACAACAACAGTAACAGGATTGCTTATTGCTATTCCTGCATTTGAACTCATTACACCATTGACTGAACATATCTTGGCAGTACGCTGTACTTCCAAAACAGCTAAACCTCATTGGAGATACGCAGGCAATCTCATCCAAAGAGTGAATTTAGGATTAGGAATACCAACAGCAGACGGAACCACTGTTAGGATGCCCCTAAATCGAGTGACCTTGGTTAGGTTCCCTCACTTATCAAATGAGTATGAACTGAATTTTATTCCTGCTTATTGGTTGACGCAAATTAGATTGACTGTTTGGAAGTATACAGGTGTTGATGAACTTTATTAGGTTTGGGACTGGAGACAGTCCCAAAGCTGTTCTACGTTACCGCAGCCGCTTCCGGCTTAGGTTTGCGTTCAAAAGTTTGGATGTTCGGCTCAAGTAACACAAAACCTAACTCTGTCGCTTCCCCCATCTTTCCAGAAATGGCAGCTACCCACTGGGCGAAGCTGCTCTGGGCGTCAGTTAGTTTTTTCCACATTTTGGGTTTGACGACGACGGTGATAATGCGTCCATCGCAATCAATCTCGAATTGCTGCCACCCGTTTTCCACGGTCTTGGCTTGCGGTAGTTCGTTAATTTTTACAACAATTTCTAGTTTTCCTTGAGTCATAATTACAAACCCGCCTTATCAATTTCTCGGATCAACTCACTATGGCTACTTCTTCCTAAGCGGCTTTAAGGCACCTTTCTTGACGGTCTGGAATCTGCCAGTTGAAAACTCAATCTGTATCTTTGACCCGCCATTCTCCCAACCTGCTATTGTCACCACCTCGCCACAGTAATCAACTTGCTCACCGACTCTAATGATTAATTCGGGTTGAGCCGTTTTTGGTTGGTTTTGGGCTGGTTGGACACTTGGTTTATCTGAGGGTGCTTTCTTTGAAGTATCTAAGTCCTCATTTTTTAGCTCAAATGCTGGTGTAGTAAGGGGTTGATTAACTTGGTTGATACTTTGATTTTGGTTGATACCCTGAATTTGGTCTTGGGTTAACGAATTATCTATATAGATATTCGATGGACTGGTCTGAATTGGGTCTTCTTTTTCTAAAGGTGTCAACTTATTATCTGAAACCCCTATTATATCTAGGGGTTTGGAGACTGGTGCTGAGTTGACACCTGACTCAATTTTTTGTTGACAGCGCCATACAGGGGTAACTCTGCCGTTGACCCTTTTCTTTTCCCCTTTGTACCAACCTGCTCTCTTGAGGCATTCAGCCACCCGCATCTGAGATGAGCGGTCGTGTCTGCCAAGCTCGATTTTTAGGCATTCTGATAAAACCCCGGTGACAGTCGTTTCTTTGAGCGTTTCTAAATAAAGCTCGATGACCTCTTGCCAGCTGTCGCCCACTTCAAAACGTTTGTTAAGTAGGGCGTTGCGTATTTCATCCTCCCGTGTTAAATAATTTGTCTCTCCGGCGCGGTAAGCATGAACCGCTGCCGCCCAGAGTTGGTCTAATTCCTGTTTCAGCTTTTCTACAGGGATGCGGTCAACTTTGACCGGGACAACCCAAAACCGCCTGTGTCCCTCTGGATCTACAAGGAATTCTGAGGGGTTAACTGTGGCGACAAAGCATGATGTCCGGGGGAACGATTCAACGGTACGCCCATAGGGAACCCGTAAGTTATCACACTTGGTGGTTAGGAACCCTCGCAAGGTGGCAATTTCTTTGCGCTTAAAGATTGATTCAATTTCTGCCATTTCCAAGAACCAGAAACGTCTAAGTTTCAAGCGCTCGTCTTTGTCGTTGTTCCCGCTGGTTATGGTGTCATCAAACCAGTCGGGGTTAACTGCTAAGGTTTTCCAGAATTTCGATTTTTGCAGCCCCTGCAAGCCCTGTAAGGCAAGTACTGTATCATGTTGGCATCCAGGCTCAAAGACCCGCATTACTTGCCCAATAAGGTGCTTCCGCATAAAGGTATTATGCAGTGGTTCTTCTGTACCAAAGTAACGAGTTGCAAGCCCGTCTAATATTGATAAATCTTGATTGGGATACTCTGCGGCTACTCGTTCCAGATATTCTCTGACTGGGGAGTAAGATTTTTGTTTGCTTAAAAACAGTACTATTTCATTGGCTGTTGAATTGCTGATATCAGTGTTAAATTCTAGTGCAATGCGGACTGACAAGGTATCCAAGTCTAAAGGTTTACCGTCTAATTCCACTTTAAGTGTCATTTCGTTAAACCGTAGTTTCTCGCCCCAACGTGAGGCTATTAGATTGACTTGTTGCTTTTTCTTGCTCAGGGCTGGCTCTGGCGGTGACACAGAGTCTTTTGCTAGCGCCCTTTCTAGTTCTTGAACTGCTTTTTGATATGCAGCATCAAAATCACCGCTGCCATTTTTCACCACGAAGTCATCAACCCCCTTTCCTTGCTCATGCTTCCAAATGATATCCGCGCTAACGCATTCACTGGCACTTAGAGCAATTCTTAATTTTTTCTTGCCAGCTGCAACGCTTAATTTCGCTTTATGCTTTTCATCGCGGTCAAGAGCAAACAACCATCTACTTTCTTCAACTGCAAAGCGTTGTAAGTCCTTGGTTAGGTAGGGTCTTACCTGGTTCCCTAGCTCGTCTTCTTTTTTCGCTCCACAGCGGCAACCGTAGAGGGCAAGCCCCACGTAGCCCTGAGAAAGTAGGCATAACCCTTTCTTTCCGCCTTCGGTCACAAGTCTGGGAATGTCGATATCTTCCAGCCATTCCCAGAAGCTGCCCGTTTCTGGCACTTCTAAGCCGTATTTCAGCCCAATTCGTTTTCTTATGCCTGGTGGGACTGGCGGCAGAAATGTTCTATCACCATTATCTTGTGGAGCAAAATATTTATACGGTCGCTGGCGCTGGTCGTCCCAGATGCTTACGATGCCTTGCCAAATACTGCCGTCTTCATTTTTGAGGAATGCTGCGTACAGTGGATCATTGGCTTTATGTCCGAATCTCTTGAATTCCCACCCTAGCGCGTCATGTATCGGTGTTGAGACTTCCCCGCCGTGGTCAAATTCTTGGTCGCAATGGAATTCTACACAAGCTTCAAACAGTTCCGCGTCGATGCCACTGCCATTTATAAATGTTTCACGGATATACTGTTGGAATTGGTCTAGGTTTTCAAATGCATTACGACTAGGAGTCGTTGCGTCGGTACGTGATATTATATCTGCATTCATTTGAACTTATGCGGTTCGCCTGACTGACGACACAACCAGTCAGGCGAATTTTGTATTTACTAGGGGTTGACATTTTGGTTTTTGTTTGAGACAACATAATACTCCTGGCAAACGGGATGCAAAATCCCTAATTGTCTACAATAGAGTTATGTTCCTCCCGTTGTGTCTAAGAAATGAACGGGTAGGAGCCGCCGATTTATCGTTGTGTCCGATATCTCGGAAGTCGTCTTGGCTCGGTGCTACTAACACCCAACCAAGGCGCTTTAAATAATACATTTAGCAGCAAAGCGCACCGACTTTCCACGGTGCGCTTTGTTAATGTACTACAGCTTAATGAAACATCGATTGTTTTAGCGGTAGTACCCGTATTACAGTTTGCCGGAGGTTTATATTTCTTTACACTGCCACTGAATTAATTTGGTGAGGTGCTTGTTGCTTAAAGAGTCCTCCTAATCTCTTGGTCAAAAACGACTTGAAACTCTGAATCAGGGTTGTGACGCTTCAAAATGGTAGAGTAGGCAATTGCATCGTTACGATTACGGAATCGCTCAACACACACGTGTTGAGCAGGTGGAATCAGTCGGAAAACAGCCCAGGGTTTTAGAATGGTTTGATTTATAGTCATAGTATTCGTGAAAAAATGGCACCAGTAGAGCAAATACTGGTGCTTTCGTTTTGAAAGCGGTACGAGTTTGAAATCACGTATGCACGTGATACGTCATCTGCTAATATTTATTGCACGTGCATGACGACCCAGTCAACTGCACGTGCAATAATTGTGGAGATTCATATCCATATGCCGTTAGAAAATGAACACCCCACACAAAACCATCAACGCTACCCTAAGGATGACTCAGTCCGATTGGGATGCACTTCAAGTAAAAGCCCAACAAATGGGGATGACCAGAACACAATTTCTGATTCAGATTGCCAGAGGGGAGATCCCAGTGGAGAAAAAAGCATTACAAGTGCAGGAGCAGCAACTGCTGGGAAAATATTAGAGCAGCTCCAAGAGCTGCAAGCGGCACACCTCAAATATGTTGATGCTGACAGACAGCGGTTGCAAGCCCGATTGAACGAAACCGATGAGCATCGGAGAAAAATTGTTGCTGATATGCAACGCTTGGAAGGTCAAATTAAAGAACTTTTAGCTGAACCGGGTACTGAGATTGAGTAGACCCCCGCTTAAGACAAAAGCAAAATGACCTTTCTACACGAGTATTAATATTTTGAGTAATTTAAGTAGGTTTATAGAAGTGATCGCTTGAAAGTGGATACAAGCTTTACTGAAACAATTAACTAGTACCCATCATAATAAAAGGGAAAACCCGTATATATATACGGGTTTTCATTTAGTGGACAAAGCACTGGACAGAAAATTAATTGTATTGCCTGAATGAACGCAGAGCGTCCATTCACTAATTAGATGTCGAATGGGGTCTTGTATCCCTTTTTGTTGTACCCTTAGTTACGCTGTAATCAGTAGACAAGCGTGAAATCAGAAACACGAAATGCGTTGTTAAAAGCTTACGCACAATTACAAGAAATCATTGACGAGTTATACTCTGCTCATGACAGAGCAATAGAAAACAATGATTTTGATGATGCTAGCTTGCTGGCTAGTAGAGCGGATAGACTTTATGAAGAAGCTGAAAATTTAGAAATTGTGATTTCAGAACAGGAGGATAGATGAAAACAATCGAAGAGTTAAAGACTCGTATTAAGGAACTCAGTAAACAAGCTGTTGAACTCAGGCAAAAAGCATCTGAGGTGTATTTGACTAACCAAGAGCAAGCCAAACAGTTCAGGCAGCAAGCAAGAGAAGCCATTAAACGCTGTCAAGTATTGATACAAGAATTGAAACGCTCGCAAGTTCAAAGCTAAAAACTGGCGCTTCCTTGAGAACTGTCAGTTTCTAACTCGAAGTATGGAATGCCCTATTAGGCGTAAATAGAAGGTTCGTGCAACCAGGGGCAACCTTGTAAAATTCTGTAAAAATGACCCATTTTTTAGGCTGAATTGATAAGAAATACAAATAATAACTTTGCCTAGTTCGTCTCATTTTAGGCAATGTTTTTCAGTTTCGAGACGGAGCGATAATCCTTTGAAACACAAACTTCCAGGTACTCCAAGCTCCGTTTTAGGCAAAGTTCTTTTACTGTGTATGAGCTAGAAAAACCATTTGTGCAACTTATCTTTTAATGAGCGAGGTTAAATCTCGTATCAATCTCTGTAACTGTTGCTGTATAAGGTTTTTAGCTACAGGTTGCCCCTGGTTGCACGAACCTTCTATTTACGCCAGAACCGGAGGGCGATCGCCAAAAATTGCCCCTCGCTGCTTTAGGTCACGCTTCATATCCTCTGTAAGACCTACATTCCGTCCAAATAAGGCATTTACAACAATAGCATCTTCCAGGTTGGCACTGCTTAGGTCGGCATCGCTCAGGTAGGCATTGCTCAGGTTGGCATTGCTTAGGTAGGCATTGCTCAGGTAGGCATGGCTCAGGTCAGCACCACTCAGGTAGGCATCGCTCAGGTTAGCACCAATTAGGTAGGCACGGCTCAGGTTGGCACGGCTCAGGACGGCACTGCTTAGGTCGGCATTGCTCAGGTTGGCACGGCTCAGGTTGGCACGGCTCAGGTCGGCACCGCTCAGGTTGGCACGGCTCAGGTTGGCACGGCTCAAATTGGCACCCCACAGGATGGCACGGCTCAGGTTGGCACGGCTCAGGTAGGCACGGCTCAAATTGGCACGGCTCAGGTTGGCACGGCTCAGGTTGGCATAGCTCAGGTAGGCACCGCTCAAGTCGGCATCGCTCAGGTAGGCACGGCTCAGGTCGGCATCGCTCAGGTCGGCATCGCTCAGGTCGGCATCGCTCAGGTTGGCATCGCTCAGGTAGGCATTGCTCAGGTCGGCATCGCTCAGGTTGGCATTGCTCAGGTTGGCATTGCTCAGGTTGGCATGGCTCAGGTCAGCACCACTCAGGTAGGCATCGCTCAGGTTAGCACCAATTACGTAGGCATGGCTCAGGTCGGCATCGCTCAAGTCAGCGCCACTCAAGTTTCTACCCTTAACTGGCTGGTTGACAATCTCTTGCACTAGACGCCATTTATCATCCAGTTCGTTACTTTCGTCATCTTCTGAAATTTCGCTCAATATTTGAATATTCTCAACAGGAAAACCGCTAACTTTAGTTAGTTCTCCTGATTCAAACTGAGATATAAGCCGTTCAACATCCTCTTGAGAACCCTCTATAAATAATCGGATACTGCCTTCTTCAACACCAGTAATTTTTATAGTGTCTCCTGAATATTTTTGTAAAAACAATTCAAGAGTTATTAACAAATCATTATTAACTGAAGTTATATCGCCTTCTAATATGATAACTGCTTTAATTTTTTTACTTTGTTTATCTATTACAGTCACTTGACGGGAAAGTGTTTGTACTGCCTCCACCTCCTCATTAGTCTCTGAGTTACTGTAATTATTTATTTCTAGTCGCTCTAATTGTTCTTCTTCTATTATTTCCGCAATTTCTCTCCAATTAAGTTTCAGTGCTTTACATATCCTTTTAAATGAATCAAGCTGAATTGGCTCACACTGAAAAAATTTTGTAACTGTACTGCGAGCTAAAAGTTGAGACTTGGCAAAGTTGCTTTTTGAATCAAAACCTAGCCTTTTCAAAGCATTTTCTGCTCTCTCTACACCTTGTGGAGACGCTCTGTAAGTTATTTTCCTCTTTTTTCTACCAGGGCTAGGGTCTGTCATGTTTTGACCAGAGTTTTGAGAAGTGATTACTTATGCAATCAAAACTAGGGCATAAGACAATCATAGGAGAGTCACAAGTGATATATAACACAATCGTTGCATAGTCAAGGTTTTAGGCGTTTGGCTTCACAGTAGAAGTATGAAGTTTATTTGCTCTGCAAAATCCATGAATAACAAGCCAAACCCTAACTCTCACTCTACGATAGAATTGAGCATTGCCCAAGAACGCTTACGCCAAGCACGTTACAGCTTTAATATCGCTCTGGTTGCAACTACAGCATCTTTCTTTATTAGCCTCGTAGGTGCTGGCTTACTTTTGTTTAATAAAGTTCCACAAGGAAGCGTTGTCGCTGCTGGAGGATTGGTTTCTAGTGTGCGGTGCATCCAATTTGCAAAAGATGCTAATGATAGGCTCGACAAGATTTTAGCTGAATTAGATGATGAAACTTAAGAAGCAAATTGCAATCTCCACCGTATATATATGCGGTGGAGATTTATAAGCGAGGTAGACTACTTACTCATCTAATCCTAACTCCCACGGGGAAATATCCGCCAGTTTTAGAAACTTCCTAAAAGCATCCCAAGTACGAGCATTGAGAGAAAACTCTTTTCCTCTTTGAGCCGCGTTACTTCCATATGATTTTAGCTCCATCTCAATAAAATTATTGAGCGCCTTAAGTACTGTTTGCTGTTCGCTGTTCTGCTGTCTGGTGAACTCTTCAATGATGTCAGTTCTGCTGACACCTTTAGAATCAGCCAGCTTTTTCAGCGTATTCCAAGCATGGTCACTGAGCATCATGCTTCTGATTTTCTTCTGCCCATATTCCTTAGGGGCAAACTGTCCATTTTCATCCCGGTGAATGCTGGTTTTGTAGAGTGGTTTATCCTCGGTCATAATAGTCTTGGTAATAAGTCTTTTTAAAAGCATACCGTATATATATATGGTAAATTATCCATATATATATACGGCAGTTTATTTTGTAGAGTAAGTCTGCTAGCCATGACGGCTATTCATGAAAATAAAATGATAAGCGCAAGAACTAGAATTAGAATACTTGACGGCAGTACTGCGTAATGCTATAAGTGGAACCTGTACAAATAGCGGTGGAGCACGAGAGCGAATATTCTCGCTATTATCTCATTTCTCTAAATACCTGTCCCAGCAATAGCGCCCAATGAAATGAGATAGAATTTATTGATAAAATGCTATGGGATGATTGGGAAAAAAAGCAGATAGCCTCACCAAAATGAAAGTCATTCCTCAAAGCTAGAATGCAGGATGGTTGGGCAGTACTTGACAAATAGTAAAACCCGCCTACATTGAAATAGCTTCCTCTTTGTTACAACTGTTGCAGCCTAAAGTGATAGCAAAGCCAATGCCTTCTATGTGATAGAACCCGGTCATTATAAACACACCGTTTCTCATTATGGTAAAACCTTCATTCTTTCATCGGGGAATGAGGGTTTTCTTTTCGTGTGCGCCTGATTGAACATAATTTCTCCCAATGTTGAATTATTTTCTAGGGGTAGTGTTACGGAAAGTGTCACCAGGGGCAAAGTAATGAATAAAGTACCGAATTTTATTGAGGAGTTGGAACTTCATCCACTTTGATTCTGCTGAAGCGAGTAAAAAGGGTTGAACAGCACATAATTTTCGCTATTTAGTTCCGACTCCAGTTCTTATCGGAACTTTTGCTATGATTGCTCTAGAAAAACGCTTACAGTCTAAAATCTAGTATTGTCAAGGATTGTAGCAGACTTTGCCCCTGGTGACAGCTTCCGTAACACTACCCCTTCTAGTAAAGCATTTCCAGTAAATAAAATCCCGCTAGCGCTCTTACAGCAGGCACTACCGGGATGTCGTCTTAGCTATCAATCTGTGACAATGAGTTTTAGATTTTGGATTGATGGAATTTGAGTAGTTTTTGGGAAGTTCAGTTACCCACCCAGTTTGAGGCAGACTGGTGGACTACCACAAAGTTCTATTTCTGAATAAATTATGAACGTTCTTAATCACTCATGAATATTCATGAGAACAAAAAATGGTAGCTTTGTTGTGCTTACTCTTACTTAAGCCATTTCTCACTCCAT
Source organism: Scytonema sp. PCC 10023 (assembly GCF_963920835.1). Classification (NCBI taxonomy): domain Bacteria; kingdom Bacillati; phylum Cyanobacteriota; class Cyanophyceae; order Nostocales; family Scytonemataceae; genus Scytonema; species Scytonema sp. PCC 10023. Next base: position 1,264 of record NZ_CAWUDP010000156.1, on the reverse strand, counting down.
TCTCTTTTGATTTCAAAACCATTATCTTGAAGAGGATTTAACTCTAGAAACCCACCTTCTACTTTATAACAATATGCATTTTGTTTAAAACCACAAAGGTCAACAGCACCATAACCTTTTTTTACATCCTTATTGACAATCATTTTCGTTCCTAAATGATAATAAGGTTTCCCTTCCCACTGACCAGTTCCAAACCAAGTTATTGCGTTATGTGGTCTATGTTTAGAGACACAACGTAAACCCCAGTCTGTTTCAACAGACTGTTCGCTTGTAGAATTTATTATTCTTCTTCTTGTTACTATAGGATACACTTTATATTGAATAAATTTTTCTCCACAATGAAATCTACTTGTTGGTTGAATCAACGGAGTATAGTTTTTTATTGGTTCTTCTAAAGTCCACTTTTCAATCACTCCAGTTTCATTTTTAACTTGAAACTCGGATACTGAATCAGCTTCTTTACGAACTATAGTTATTTTAACTATGCTCTGAGAGAGTGTTTTTTTATTTTCATTATACCTATCAAGCTCTGAAATATAACCAACACCTAAAGTTAAATCTTTATAGAAAGCTTGTCCGATATGACGGTATTCTTTTTTATTTTTTTGATTGAATTTTCCTTCACCGTACCATACAAAATTAGGGATTTTATTTTTGTTTGATTTAGTGTCTGCATTTGTCTTTAGAAGACAACGCACACCAACAATCTCAGGTTTCGTAAGAGACCTGACAGCATAAGTACGAGTATGAGGCCCACAACTAAACCCTTCCTGGTGTTGTTCTTTAAGGTTAGTCTGGGGGTTGCTATTAATCAAATCTTTTGTGTTCTTTGCTGAATCCAATTGATTTTGAGATAGATGCTTTACGGAATTCAGTTCTTGCACATTCTTAAAGTCGGCTTGTGCAACCTCAGTCCCTAACAGGTCAGCGTTTCTTAAGTTAGCTTCGTTCAATTTAGCTTCATTCAATTTAGCTCCTACCAAGTCAGTTTTTTCCAAGTTAGCTTTTTCCAAGTCAGCTTTTTCCAAGTTAGCTCCCACTAAACTAGCTTTATTCAAATCGCTATCCTTTAAGTTAGCTTTTGTTAGGTTAGCTTCTCTTAGGCGGGCTTCAGTTAAGTCAGTCCTCTCCAGTATGGCTTCTTTGAGTTCAGCATATCTTAGAGAAGCTTTTGTTAGACGGGCTTTTGTTAAATCTGCTCCTGAGAGGTCTGCTCCTGAGAGGTCTGCTCCTGAGAGGTCTGCTCCTGAGAGGTCTGCTCCTG
>NZ_CAWUDP010000155.1:0-16798 GCF_963920835.1 Scytonema sp. PCC 10023 | reverse complement strand
CGCCTTGTAGCTCATCCTGCGCGTGGCTACCGCTACAAATACTACAAATGTAATATAAGTTGATGCCTGGCTACCAACGCATGGCTACCGATGCATGGCTACCGATGCGTGGCTACCGACGTGTGGCTACCGACGTGTGGCTACCAAACCACAGTTCTTGTATATCAATGCTTTGAAGACGCGTGGCTACCAAACAACTTGATACTTGAGGGTCTGGCTACCGATGAAATGAGGAGAGATGCCTGGCTACCGATGCTTGGCTACGAAACAACCTGATACTTGAGGGTCTGGCTACCAAGGTGAAGTGAAGGGCGATGAGGGTGATGAGGTTGAGGGGTAACGGTGGGCGATCGCGTAAACGCAAAACCACCCCATCGTTTGACTGGGTGGCATTTACTGACAATGTGAGATGTTACGCTGGAATCTCTTCGCCCGTCTCAACAATACGAGCCGCTTTCATGTATCCTTTCTCGTCATTGACTCGCTCGTAGGTTAACGCTCTACCATCACCTTTGACTTGAACGCTCTCGTTAGGATGACTACCCAAGTAATCGATAATATCCAAGGCTGTTGCCGTCGTTGGAAGCTTGGCAATTTTCTCAGCTTTAGTGATAGAAACAACTTTCGCTCCTGGCGCGTCCGATGGTTGCTCCTTTCCCCACAGCTTGACTAAGTCTGTAATCTCAACTCCCTTATGACGCTTGTTGTGATACTGTTGTATCCCGTACTTGTTGTTATGGTCATCAACAGTCAACTTATGTGTTTGAACCCAACTCGCAATCGCCTGCCTGTTGCATCCTGAGACTTCGCTAAGGGTAGTAGTGCCGATGTACCATCGATCATTGTTGCTTGGCGCATTGTCGTTGTAGTTGGCGATCGCACGAAACGCCCGATAAATCTTTTCCTCCACCGCGCCAGCTACTTTCATGTTTCTTAGCTGGTCGTTCGGGATAGATTCCCAGTCAATATCCTGCTTGGACTCAATCGGTCTACGGACTGGCTCAGTTTTTTCTTGTGGTGCTGACACTGTTAGCACTTTCTTTTCTTTGACTACATCCGCAACATCAGAAGACATCATGCTCATCATCTGTTCCATCATCTGCTCTAGCCGTGCTGTTTGCGCTTCTAGCTTGCCGATGCGGTCGTCAGATGCGGCTGTTTCTACCGTAGAAGGTTCAATGATAGGTGTTTGTGGTTGCTGGCTCATGATTTTCTCCAATTTTTCCTTAAGTTGTTGGTTCTCTTGGTGTACTTGAGTCAATTGTTGTTCATAACTGGTTACGACTTCTTGCAAATGAACAACTTTTTGCTGTGCCTCAATCAATTGGCGTTCCAAGGAATGATTACGATCCGCAGATTCTAGTAAACAATGAAGAGCAGCTTGCTGGGAGGGTAGCCCCTTAGTCCTTTGCAGTTCCTTAACTTTCTCTAGGTCTGATGCGAACGCCTTAACATTAGCTAGCTTTTCTGTCTCCACTTCTGCAAGCCTCACTGGCTTAGTAACAAAATAATCGCCGTACCCAATTGATGTTGCTAGTGTATCAAGCCCTCTATCATCCTCTTTTGTTGGCGTGTAGTGTCCCAGAATTCTCGATACATACAACAGTTTTGCACCAAAACTTCCTTTAACATCTCGTTCTGCCGCTAGCGCTGCATAAGCGGCACGTAATGCTTTAGGATTATCCTGCTCTTCACCGTACCGAAATGGTAAAACAGGTGTCTCCTGTCCTTTATCCCCAAAGTAAGCCCGAACAACACGGCGCAAAGACTGTCCACGCTTATTGTCAAGTTCCACGTTTTGTCTGGTCACGCTTTCGGGGAACTCCTCTTTGACCTGTTTGAGCAATGATTGATTGCTTGGATTTTTGCGTAGTCGAGCCAAAGCCTTGATCACATAATCGGCAGGATACAACGTGGGAATCTCGAAAAAGGGAATATCGCCACGCTTTTTTCCCTGCCCCTCAAACATCACATGATAAGGCTTACCCTCAATAGGAGTGAACCGGGCACGGGCGATGATTTCGTGAGGGCGTCGCCCGGTTGAGGCAATTAACCCAACCGCCAATTCATGAGCAACATCGCTAGCTAAAAGTTGTCCAGTAACTTCTAAATATCTGTCAGGGTCTATCTCAGCGCCATTTTGAACGCGCTCAATCACTCGCGTCGTTTGATTTCGCTGATTCCACTGATCTTTGTCCAAGCCACAGAGCAAGAGAACATAATGCCTTAGCTCTTGCGCCTTAACATTACCTTCAGCATCACACTTGGCTACAAGGTCAGCATTTTTACCCTGTTCTAGTGGTAAACTTTTGAACTTTTTGTAAAACCCATATGCACTTAACTTGGTACCTAGAGTCTTGGTGCTGTAGCTTGTACTTGTATTTACCCACTCATTGAACCGATCACAGTAAAATTTGATTTCTTCAAAGCTCATGAGGTCTTTCGTTGCCTCAAATAGCTCGTCTATCTTTGCTTGTAATGCTTTGCTCATTTGACTCCCCTCTTGTTAACTAGTTATATATTATCGTAACGAGTTATGCAGTGTCAAGAACTAGTTATGATAACTTGTAGTTAAGATGAAATCATCCTAACTACAATCGCTTGTCGTCCTTGTTTTTGTAACAATGAGCAGATAATTACTTAGCGTCCGTCAGGTGACTCATCCCTAAAATGTTAATTACATCTGGGTTTTCCAGTATCTCAAACTGTCCGTAACTGATAGCATTGGTAACAAGTGCCTGTAGCTTGTCTGCGATAATCTTTGATGCAAAGCCACCTCCCGTACAGAAGACAGAACCTCCCCCGACTAGCAGTTGGCTTGATTTGGTCAAAATGTCAGCAATGCTTGGGTTATCGGCAATCCAATTACTGGTACCATCAAGCACACTCTCTGCAATGTTTTCAGTCTTTTCTCCTACTCGGTACGGTACTAGATGTTCGCCGTTTTCATCCATCCTGCAAGCCTTAAGTGCTTCAAAGATACTGCTTAGACTTTTGGTTTCACCCCCGATGTCTGTTTTGTTCAGGCTGATAAAAATCTGACGCGCTAGGTCTTGCATACCTCCACCACTGGCGACGCTTCGGTTAAGAACCTTAGGCAGCTTCCGACCAACTTTATAAGTGGTTAGCGTTAGTGTCCCGCCACCCAAATCCAAGATTGCAAAGCTGTCAACCTCAGTGCTTAAGAGCTTTCTAGCGGCTAATGCGGCTCCATATCCCTCAGAGTAGATGAACTCTGAATCAAGACCTTTGAACTCAATGGTGAACTCACGACCGCGATAAATAAAGGTTTCTATCCCCCTAAGTATTTTGGCAATGTCCCCTTGCTTGTTGCTGGAAAGGGAGAGCAACTTAATGTCTATTTTTAGCCGGATGGGTTTTGACTTATAACGATTTCGTTTGTCCTCCAGTATTTCATCTAAAAAGTCGGAGTCACTGGTCAAAGCGCCAAGCAGCCAAATGTCGAGTTTCTTGATTTTGTTATCCTTGTGTGCCTCGACCACTTCACCCAAAACTGAATCAGAGGCACGACCTACAACATAATTCTTTCCCTTATAGCGGAAACATCCCGCCATGCCCGATGGCAGCTCCCCTTTGATTTCCTTGTAGATACTGTCAATAGTATTGGGGTAATTGTTGAGTAAACACTTGATGCGCTTGCTGCCAGCATCCAAAATCATGGAACAATCAATCAGTGGATTCTTTGATTCCCTTGTTTTTTTCTTTTTGTCGGTAGTATCCGACAAAGAATCTATAATCTCAAGTTGCTGTATGTCTTGCGCTGGCTTTGTTCCGTTCGTTGATGTTTTCATTGTCGTCAACCCTAATTGTGTGTAGTGTGCGCATACTACGCGCAGAAATACGGCTAGTTGGGAAACTCATTCTTTTATTGCGATTGAACTATTAGGAAATAAATTTATGATTAGCAATAGTTCAATCGTCTAATATTTAGAGGTTTTCTATCATTTTGAAAACCACTTCAGCAATCTCCCTTATCAGCAGCTTTTTACTTTCAGCTATAACTGATTCGACTTGTGGTATTTTTTCATACTTATAATTAGCAGCACGACTTAAATCACCCTCTTTTTCAGCACGCTCCATTTCTTTTAGATATAAGTTCATTACACGGCGATGCTGGTTAATGTGGGCAAGGCAATGTCCTACTATTTTGTAAGTTTTAGTTGAAATTGCTGTAAATATGTTGTGAGGTGTCATGTTTGTACTTCCAATTATTAAGTAAAAAAGACTATTTGGGTTTTTCGGTATTACTAACCTCAAAAAGATGGGTTTTGGGTAATCCCAAATAACTGAAAAACAAAATCCTTACATGGCAAGCTTTTCAGGAATCTGGGATTAGAAAGCCCGTGTTTGGAACAAACCAAACCAACCGAAATCTAACCCAAAATTCCGGGTTTAAAAAAGCCTGAAACCCCTGCAAATTATGGGTTGTGGGTTGTTTTGGCTAAAAACTCCAATACTTGAGCCTTTCGAGCCTTGTACTGAGGACTTCTTGATTGTTTCAATCCCCAAGTCTTGTAAATTATTTCCGAAACAGGCAATTTTTTAAACTTATTAATTACCTCTATCTCTTCACTGGATAGTCCTTGATTTGGTTCTACTTGACCTATTCCAGCTAATTTAATGCTCAACTTACTTGTAGATGTCTTTTTAAGACCTTTAGGTGGATTACCTTTATCGCGGTACTCTGAGTAATCCCAGTGTGTTGGATGCAAACACAAAGACCATTGACCATTGATTAAAGTGATAGCCGGATATGCCGTGTCTTGAATCCACTTATATTCCCAATCTTGAAATTCTGGAGCATTAGGCTTTCTGAGTAACTCACGAGACGCACCAACTAAAAACAATTGGTAGAATGCACTTCGGTACTCAGCATCCATCTTCACAGCCGTAGTGGTTTGGCTGTGATTCCCCACTAAAATGACCATGCCAAGTTTCCGACCTTCCACATTAATCTGTCTAATGATTTCCATGATTCGCGTGGGGTCTTCAGCGTTGCTGAGGATTTTACCAAGCTCATCAACAGCAATGATTAATTTACGGCGTCGTGTAGAGTCACCGCCTCTTAAATTCAACTCCTCAGCTAATAATTCAAACTGTTGATAGATTTCTGTCAGTGAGGTGATTTCATGATAGCCATACAGTTCAAATGTTGATTTTTCGTCATTGTGTGGATTAAGCGCTATACGATCGCAGTCGTCACCTCCTAAAATCTGTCCAAGCCAAATCAACACACTAGTCTTACCCGCACCAGGATGACCCGTCACAAGCCAACCACGGTCGCCATTTTTGTATTTGGCTAACGTAGGAATCTTGTCCTCGACATCCTGCTTACTTGCCTTGAGGACAATACCAGGGCTAGTATTTCGCTTGAGTTCAAATCTGATGGATGCTTCACCCTTTTCTTGCTCAATTACTGGCTTGTGTCCTTTCCCCAAGAGGTACTGAATCTCTGAAGCTTTTGATTTTAAATCAGCAAGCTGAGTGGCATCACGAAGCAACAGCCAGAATACGTCCTGGTCTCCCTGATTTTGGGGTTGCCGCTCATGGCAATCCACTTTGATGGGTTTCTCAAGTCGCCACAAGAATTGAATCACTTTGATACATTCACTACCCGCGATTTCATCGCCACCGATAGGAAACTTAGGAGCCTTGCTGATTGCAATCTGTTTTTGTGCGTCTTGATAACGTTGTCTCCAAGAATCAATCTCACGAGCGTGTCTGTCCAAGATTGAATTTTTTTCATCCTCAAAAGCAGCCAGTTTCTCTTGATACTCATCAGCAATCTGTTGCTGTAGTGCCTCTAGCTGACTATTGACATCCCGTATTCGCTGATTTAACAAAGCCTCCCGGTTGTCAACTTCCGACTGACGTTCCAAATGTTGCTCATGCAATTGAGTAGCTATTTGGTCTTTCTTGGCGGCTAACAGCGCTTCTTGAAGTTCTTTCTCTTTCTCGTGAATCCGTTTATCTTTGTTCAGTTCAGCCAGCAGTGCATCATATTCTGATTGCAATTCAGCCGCTCGATTTTCATATTGCTCTCGGTAGCGATTCTCAGCCTCCCGTAGATTGTTGAGCTTGGCAACGTGTTCGTTGTGGAGCGTACGTTTTTCTTGTTCGAGTTTCTTGAGCGCGATCGCGTGGTTTTGTTCCCGGTCAATAATCTCTTTCTCCCAGTGGTCAAGACCATCCCAACGTTCCGCAAACTTTTCCTCTAGCTCGGTCAACTCATGCCGGACACCATGCCGAGCAATGAGGCAGGAAGCGAAGCCTACCAAGGGGATAGCTGTTTTAATTCCTGGATGCAAGTTTTTGTCAAAGGCTGTACCAATAGACAGCGCAGCCGAAACAACACCAATAACGATTAATGGAGACTTTCGCTCTTTATGTTCTGGCATAATGAGAATAATTACTTAATGAAGAGTAATGGAGTGGGTGCGACCTGATATCGCACCTACTTTTTCAATTAGAGAAGTCCTAAAAGGAAAGCAGTCAAGCCAACAAAAGGAACTCCATAGTAAAGCAGGTTTTTAGCTTTAGGATTCGCCACGCTGACCCCTGTGTACGCCCAGATGAACCAGTAGCATACCGAAATGAGCGCAAGTGAGATCAAAGCTATCCTGACCGCGTACAAGGGCATTAGGTTGAGTTCTTTGAGCAGATTGAACACCTGGGTTACGGTCAAAGTTCCAAGGAAGGTTGTAAGCCACTGGAGGCTTAGCCAAGAAATACTGTTGTCACGCATTTGTTTTTACTCTGAAATTAAAAATGCTTTGATGGTTGCCTTACTGGGAATGGTATTTTGACTAATTTCCGACCCATTCACCTCAAGGACTACTTCACGGGTATCGTTTTCATAAGTCTTTTCAGAAAGTCCTAAGCTGAGCGCTCGTAAATCTTCCAATCCTTTGAGGTAGTTCAATTCCCGTTTTTCTTGCGCTAGTGCTTTGCCGTCTTTCTCAGCGGCTAGTTCAATCTGTTTAACGTCATGTTGAACTAAGGCAATGTCCTTGTCTATCAAGGTTGTTTGGTGTTCAATTTCAGCCAAATCAGCTTTTAACCAGGCTGTATCAACTTTGTGTCCAATCTCCTTGTATTGAGCATCAAATACTTCGATCCGCTTCTCTTCAATATCAGCTTTACGAGCCTCTTGGGTAAGCTTGGCGCGGTCAATACGGAGCGTTTGATAGTTGGTTTGGTTTTCTATCTGTTGGCGCTGTCGGGCGAATTCTAGAGGGGTCACAGACTGCCCAGTCACTTCTGCAAAAGCGCTCTTAGTGTTGTGAATGCCGTTACGAACATTTGGCATTTTAGGCGCTTTCTTGCTTGAGTTATTTGAAGAATTTGAGGAATTTGTATTATTAGTGTCTGCCATTGTAGTATTCCGTGGATCGTTGGATAATGACGGGTTGCTTTGGTTGGTAGCGATTTAGGTATGAACTACCTAAAAAACTGGTTAGAAGCAGAATGCAAAAGAAAAAGATTGCTACTGTAACTGCTTCCGGCTCTAAAAGTGGGTCAGTGCCTTTACTTTTCACTTAAGTAACTCAGATTCAATTGGTTTGGGGGCTGCGAAATAGCGCACAACGCCGCCAGTGGTAGCCCGTATGTCCTGGCAGAACTGAGACTGACTACGACCGCACGACCAAGTGGCAGAGAAGGAAAAGAGAACAGCGATCGCACTTAAGAAAGCTGCATTCAAAGCCAGACTTGAAAATTGCTCACCCAATGTATACGGGCGCTGGTCCCGTGCTTGCTCAAATTCTTTCTTACGCTGAAAGTATCGAAGGGTATTAAGCTTCTCTTCAGTCGTGCCTCTAGATACGCTGTCGTACAGCCCTTCTTCGAGCAGTTCAACAATATACTTGCGAGTCTCTTTGGCGTCTTCTAAGCGATAGTATTCCTTTAAATTTCTACTTGCAGCTTTCCAACCACATTGAAAAAGGTCAAAGGTTTCGCGTGTGTAGTAGCCAAGGTTAAAACGCTTAGGAGTATCGTGGCGCTGGTTCTCGTTGTCAGGTAACATTAAATTAGGCTCCAATACAGAACTTATAAGAGTCAGAAGTGGCGATCGCGATAGAGGTGAGATACTTTGCGGTTGCCACTTTCAAAGATTTTGAAAAGATTCTAGAGTTGCTAGAATTACTTGCCGTGGGGGCTGATTGCGCTCAGCTTGCTCTTTTGCATAGATGTAGTCCAGAAACTCGGAAAGGACTCTACACCCATCGGATAGGGTGAGGTCATGGGACTGATTGAAGTCTGAGCAATTTCTGAGTAGGTCAAGAATCTCGTAGGCGGATTCCAGTGTATCGATCTGCTGTTTAGTTAACATTTTCTCTCGTTAGTTCTTGAAATGGATGGAGTGGGCGCTGGCTAATCGGCTCTGAGGGTGCGCCGCGTCCCTCTGTTTGTTTGCGCTCCATAGTTACTAATGTACACTTTAAAACTCATATCATGTGCATAAAATAAATACAGAACAGTTATATGAACGTAGAAAATTGATAAGTGCACGATATACGTTTTTATGCACAAAATACTCGTGGAGAAGCTACAGTGTGTATATTGAACACAGAAAAAGGTAGTTTATATGTATATGACTGTATGCAACGAGGAAAAACGTTTAGTGGGGCGACCAAAAAGAGACGACCGAACCGAAAGGGCTAATTTGAAGCTGAACTCTGAAATCAGGAAAATCTTAAAAACTTCAGCCATTATGAATGGCAGAAGCGAAAGCGCTCAGGTTGAGAGGCTCGTGATAGAGTCTGAAGCGTTATCTAAGCTATTGAAGAAAGATTCTGAGTTAGCGGCTAGGTTACTCCCAAGCCTAAATGAAGAAATCGCCTCATTATTAGATCAGGTGATTGAGAATGATTAAGCCGGATAGAAGAAATGTTAGAGCGATTTCTACGGCAATCTGGCAACGGGAGACGAGGTGAGGGGTGAGCAAAAGAAACCAGCCAGATGACGGCATAGAGCGCGTTGAGGGGAAATTTGACCCATTAGACGAGGAAAGGGATTGGTCGGCGGCGGCGTCCGAAGAACGTTGCAAAAGAATAGCCAGGAACACTGGGAAGCGATTGGTCAAAATTATTGATACCAAGCTTGAACCATTACCAATAATTTGTATTTTTGAGGACTATCCAGATGAGTGAAACAGCAACCACTATACCAGTAAGCACTGTAATTCCCATTCTTACCGCCATAAGCGCTCGCAACTTCCCACTGTTCAAAGAACTTGAGAAGCAATTTGTTACGCAATACGGTGTAGAAATTTGGGAAGACGTTTTTAACCAGCGACTAAAGCCAGCACTAGACCGAGAATCTGATAGATGGCTGCTTGTCCAGTGGTGTAGCCAAGGAATAGTTTCAGTAAAGGATGTGGGATAGCACAGCAAGCAAGCGTGAAAATCGACCGCCACGGGAAAGCAAAGGTTTTATCTACTGAAGAAATCCAGCGATTGTTTACCTCTGGATTGCTTACCATTAGGGACAAAACCCTGTGTGCTGTTATGCTTTACACTGCGTGTCGGGTCAAAGAATGCGTCACTTTGAAAATTAAGGACGTGTACGACTCAAAAGGGAGGGTAAGAAGTGAATTGATTATCCGCAAGAGCAACACTAAAGGGAAGCTGGCGACTCGCACCATTCCCGTGCTGGATGACTTGCAGCGTTACCTGAAACAGTACAAACCTGCAAAAACCGATGATGGCTATCTCTTCCCAGGTCGTTGGGGTCGAGGTCATATCCATGAGGACTCTGCCGCTGCAATTTTTCGAGAAGCGTGTCAACGGGCAGATATTGTTGGGGCGAGTAGCCACAGTTGCCGGAGAACCGCGCTAACTCTGATGTCCAACGCGGGAATTCCCCTTAGAGTGATTCAAGAAGTCAGCGGACACAGAAATCTTGAGCAGTTGCAAAAGTATTTGGAGGTGGACTCGTCACAGGTACGGGGTGCGATCTCGGCTCTGTCGATGCTGACACCCGTGGATGATGATGCCAGCATCGGGAAATATGTTTATCCCGATGTACACTCAAAGCCAGACACAAAAACGACTTCGAGCAACTAAACAATGAAAATCACATCTAGTTCGCAAGATTACGACGCAATAATAGAAGGCTCTCGCACTTTCCATCAAGTCCTACCTCTGGAAGTCGCTAAAGACGAAAATTTCTATCCGGCATTCCACACGATATCCGAATACTGGCAAACAGCACGCAATTGGGTAATTAAAGAGGAGTGGGACAATAAATGCAAAGTCCATCCGAGTAAACTTATACGAGATGCTCTTAAGCCAAGAGGAAATTTACTTATAAAGTATTTCAAACTGTGCGAACGATGTCACGCGTTCCAAGATGTCACAGGCGTTAAAGTACCATTCAAAAATGCTGGCTTTTGGTTTGCAAAAATCTTTAACGAATTATGGGGAATGGAGACTGAATTTACGATCAATCCTCCAGAAGAATTTGTTGAAAATAGTTTCAAAAAAACTTGGATTTTTTTTGAACGCCAAAAGCTAAAAAAAATACGGAGTAACGAAAATCCCTTTATTGAAAACAAGAACGCTGAAGGGTTGTCTGTACTTATTGATACTGCGATTTCCCTTAAAGAGTCAAAAAAATTTCATAAAGATTATTGGAAACCTTTTTTAGAAGCTTACTCAGCTTATATAAACGATTTAGACAAAAACTCGTACTGGGGTAGAGGATACACTGACCAAGATGGTAAATATTTTCGTCAATCTGGCAGGGGGAGAGGAGGACAAACGAGAGTATTAATGGGTACTGCAAAACAGTATATGACTATACAATTTTAGAAGCCTTACACTACAAGCGTTTTCAGACTTAACGCGCGACTTTGACAAGCTCAGTCTTTTAGATTTTTATAAATGAAGTAAAGCGGGTGGCGTCCTTAGCTTTCGGGCAGAGTAACTCGTGCATACCACCAAGAGCGATTACCAGTCGCTCACCCAGCTGCGGGTAACCACCACGGCTACAAAGAAAAATCATCTTTATCCTAACGGGTTCCTGTCTCGAAAAGCCATAGCAGGCTTAAAAAAGTTAAGGGCTGCACATCCCGATAACCGCAAAGGGAGGTACAGCCAAATGAATGAAATATTTTTTTTAATTGTCGATATTTTACCACGGCTCGGTGGTTTAATCAAGCAAAAACGCCTCACAGAGATACTAGAAGGGCTTGAATATCTCGGATACTGCGGCGATGACGCGACAGCTTTGCTGGCTTATCTGCAAACGGGGGTGGCGTCATGAAACGTCCTCCCAACGGATTTGGTACGCCAAAACTCAAAGCTCCGAAGTCACCAAAGACAGAACTACGCAAGCTATTAAGAGCAATCAGGAGAAAAAATAATGTCAGCAAAGGGTTTCTGCAAGAAGTCAGAAGAATCGAAGCAAACAACCCGGAAACAAAGGATAATCCAGGAAGCAGTGGAATTGTTCATGCTTCCTCCAGCGTCGCTGACGGAACAGAAGGCACGGCAGACGATCAAGGCTATGCCGTACGTGTCCATAGTGACAGAGCGAACGGGACAGAAGCACGTAGTTCTTCATGTGGATTCGGAAATGTTAGCCCAGTGCATGGAGAAGAGTGGCTTGCAAGCTGCGTCAATCCTGACATCATCGACTTAAATGTAAAATCTCTCTATGGAAATACTCCCTATGACTACCTCTGCTACTCCGACAAACTACCACGCCTCAACACGGGCGCGTTAAATCGTTTCTGGATGGCGCGTTATAGCCATGCGTACGCAGGCGGTTGGTGGTGTAGCGGTGTAGATGTGTTGACTGGGGAAGACTCCCAATGGGGTTGCTTTAAGTCGGATGAGAAACACACAGATGATGAAGGGAAAACCGTTAAATACGAGCATCCCCCAAAAGTTGCCACCGAGATATTTGCCCTAAAGATTCCCCATCGGCTTTGGGAACTAATCGCGCGTCGGTACGATGTTGCGTTACCTGAGAAGTATCAGGACTTACCTCATGGCGCGTTTTGGCAGTGGATAATAAACCATCCTCAAATCCCTGTGATTATAACTGAAGGCGCAAAAAAGGCGGGTGCAGTACTTTCTTGCGGTTACGTCTGCATAGCCGTACCAGGTATTAACAGCACATACCGTCAACCCAAAGATGAGTTTGGGGAGTCGCAAGGGTTAGCGTCCCTCAATTTACACTTACGAGCGTTTGCCCAAAAGGGAAGACGAATTTACTTTTGTTATGACCAAGATTCAAAGCGCACGACTACGAGAGCCGTCAATCATGCCATAGCCAAGACGGGCAAACTGTTTACCTTCCAAGGATGTGAGGTGAATGTCATCAGTTGGCATCCAACAATGGGCAAAGGAATTGATGATGTTCTCGCTTCCTTGGGTCGTGGAACTTTTGATGAACTGTACTGCAATGCGGCAAGTTTTGATAACTGGCAAAGTAAGCAGTTACGTCAATTAAGTTACACGCCGGACTTAGTTATAAATCAGCGTTATATCGGGGAGATTGTACCACCTAGCGCTCAATTAATTGCAGTTAAAGCGCCAAAAGGTAGCGGAAAAACTGAATGGTTGAGATTCTTGTCAGACGCAAGGTTGCGTAGTGGCGAAGGGAGAGTATTATTAATTACGCACAGAATACAACTGTCCTTGCAAGGTGCGGAAAGATTGGGGTTGCCTTACATTACCGACCTACGAAGCACAGAACAGGGTAGTTTATTCGGCTACGGTTGTTGCATAGACTCCATACATCCCGAATCACAAGCACACTTTAACCCGAACGAATGGCGTGGCGCTTGGGTCGTGATTGATGAGGTGATGCAGGTTATTTGGCATCTGTTGACTAGCCCTACGTGCGTTCAGAACCGGGTCATAATCATAAAAACTTTGCAAGAACTGCTTAGAACAGTTATTAGCACAGGCGGCAAGATTTTTATAATGGACGCCGATTTAAGTGACGTTGGTATTGACTTTATTGAAGGGCTATTAGGGTTTTCTCCAGAACGTTTTATACTGGTCAACGAATATGTATTTAATGAACCTTGGACGATTCATAAATTTGGAGGCAAGAATCCGGCTCAATTAATTGGAGTACTTGAGAAGCGGTTAGAGCGTGGCGAAAAAGCGCTGTTGTCTGTCTCTGGACAAAGAACAAAATCTACATGGGGAACGCAAGCATTAGAAACATACTTTCGGCGCAAATTCCCCCACCTAAAAATCCTTAGAATTGACAGCGAAACTGTTGCGAATCCGGAACATCAAGCGTATAGGGCAACCAAGAATATTAATGAGATTGTGCCACTTTATGATTTAGTTGTTGCATCCCCCACAATCGAAACTGGAATCTCTATTGATGTTGATCACTTTAATGGTGTTTGGTTCATTGGGCAAGGTGTACAAACTTGTGATGGAGTCAGACAAAATCTTAGCCGTGTACGTCCTCCTGTGCCACGATATGTTTGGATAAAACCACAAGGTATTAGTTTTATTGGAAACAAGGCAACGACCCCAAGCGGACTAATCAGTGGTCAAAGACGTGCGGACAAATGGAACAGAGCCAAACTTTTAGAATCTGGTTTGGAACAAATGCCAGATGGTAGTTTTTCACCCATTTCTATAGAAACTTGGGCGAAATTGGCATCTGTGATCAACATGGGTATGTACCACTATGAAGAAACTATTCTTCATGACTTAAAACAGGAAGGACACATTGTTATTGATTGGTGTGGAGATGAAGAGATAGCCCCTGATACTGTCAAGAAAGAAGTCACTTCGGTACGCGACGAACTGTACACCAAACACCGTGATGATGTAGCAGAGGCAGACAGGTTAACTGATACTGAATTTGAGAAACTTTCAAAACAGCAAGAACGCCGAACAAATGAATTGCTGCAATTCCGCAAGGGTCAAATTGAACGTAAATATCTTGTTGAATGTACGCCCGATTTAGTTAAGAAAGATGATGACAAATGGGGAACTAAGTTACGGTTACACTACTACTGGCAACAAGGAAAGGAGTATCTAACTTTCCGCGATCAACGAGCATTTGAGAAGGCGGTTGTTCACGGGCAAGGTGATTATCTTATACTTGATAGCAATAAATCAATGATGCACCCCAAAGTTGCATTATTGGATTATCTGGGGATTTCTCGGCTGTATGATGATCACGGATTCCATAATGAGCATCCAGTAATTCTAGATATCTTCGACAAGATAAAAGCCCAGGTACACAACGTACAGATAGTAGCGGGTGTTGACCTAAAAAAACAGGTTAAGGACGAAAAAAACAAAATTTCTACCGTTCAGCATATCCTTGCACTGTTGGGACATAAAATGGTTTGCTATAGCCGCAAGGGTGGACGGGGACAACAAATCCGTTATTACTCGGCTCCCGCAGCAGATTTCAAGAAGGATGAAGAAACCAAAAAGCCAATTTTAGGTGACAATGGTTTACCCATTCCAGAAAGCGATGGGCGTGAGGAAGTCTTTACAAAATGGTTAGAGCGTGATGCCGAAGCGGTTCGTAAGTGGGAACAGGAAAAGGAACTCGCTGCGAAAGCGGCACAGCAAGCCTTAGAAGACGAGAAGAAGCGTATAGCGGCAGCGCAAAGAGCAAAGCAGATTGCTCAAGCGGAGGCGCAGGCACGGGCGAAGGCAGAGCAAGAGCGGCGCGAAGGAGTTCTTCTAATGTTGCGTCTTTGTGCCGAAAATGAAAGTGAGGATGAAGGCAGGGAAATGTTGAACGATATCAGGTCTCAAAACTCGGCTGACTTGCTTAAGGAACTAGCAAGGGAATTGTCCAGTAAGCAGCGCGATCGCATCCGTCAATGGGTAACTGTAGTATCATAACCATAATATTACAGGTAAGTTAGGATGATTTCATACACACTTAATTAATATGTATTTTATAGGACTTATACCACGCAAACCCGTCGGCGTCGTTGGTAAAAATAGGAGTGTAAGAGGTAAGGACACGTGAAGAGTAGGGGCAGAGAATGGACGCTTGAGGCTCGTGAAGCACAGCGGCAAGCAACTTTACTTATAAAGCCGTGGGAGAAGAGCGCACCACAGAACAAATCTAGATGGGGACAAATGACAAGTGCCTGGAATTGCTACAAATGCGTGGAATTCGTAGGGAATCCCGATGGCATATATGATCCTGTTGTTGCAGCCGCGAGGGGGATGCTACAGGGGCTTGAGATGCTGCTAAAAAGAAGAGCGCCCATAAAGCAGGATTTAGAGGATTTTCGGCTAGCAATCCGGGTAATATTTCGATTTGCTACAAAAGACCGCGATATTGCTCCATATGGCGAGCTTCTTCAAAAGATTTCTAATAACATCAGTGAAGACGCAAGCCCCCAGACAGTTAATAATTCGGAATGTAAAGATATTGATATTGCAATGTATGCAATGAGAGCCATTCTCAAGCAGTACTGTCGTACTAGCTAAAGGTGACTTGAATATTTGTATTTCGTTATCTTGAAGTTAGAACCCGCCACAGCAAGCTGTTAGCGGGCTTTTGATTATCAGAAATGCGTTTATAGAAACTAAAATGTCGGTAAATTAGTCTATTCGACTGTTTTAACCATCAAAGCTATCTCAAACACGAGCAAATAGCGGTTATCGTTGCCCCTGTCGCCAATATAATACCTATCCAGGGACTACCAAAGACCGTTAAGGGAATGGCTACAAATCCTAAAGACAGGATTATCGCTACAGATTTTCCTCCTGACTTCATAATCGGTGCTGCGATCTGCATCCATTCCTTGCTGGGGTTTTCTTCTACTGCCTCTATAGCAGTTTCTACCACTTCAGCAATCAGTTGTGAGGATTTTTCTTCGTTGGTTGTCTTAGTCGATGGTTGTAACACCTCAAAATTTTCATTTTTAGAATGAATTTTTTTCTGGGGGTTGTCATTACAATCAAAGTTTGACATAATAAAACAGCAGCCCTCTTTGGCTGTAGATATGTTTAATAATCCCCTGATATCCGTCTGCAAACGCAATCAGTGGAAAGAGATAAATGACGTAAACGACGTAAACCCCCCTTTGTGACGACTAATCACTCCGGGGGGTTTGCCGTCTATTCAATTTTATAGCAAATGGCTAACAAACTTGTCAACAGAAAAGTCGCTTTAGAATTTATTTTATTTTTTTTGTATATATTTTTCTTTTTCTATAACTACATATCTATATAGTTATATACTTATTCTCTGTTTTGCTTTTAGCTTTTTGTGAAAACAAAAATTTTTTGCATTTTTCTATTTTTTTAGTTGCTCCATTCCAATTTCCAATTCCTAATCAATGGACGACCTGTTGTTAAAATTAATCATCTTTTTGTCTTAGTACAAACTTTTCCATACAATTCATGCTCATGCTTTGCATAAACGTATAACAACATATATTGAGAGTAGCGTAACTACATCCAATATGTCAACCCTTTTATTTATCTTTATCAAAATTACTCGCTCTCTCCTCAACCACGCCATGAATCGGTAGCCGCCCTTCAAATATCAAGCTGTTTGGTAGCCAAGCGTCGGTAGCCACGCGTCTATAGTTATTAAATCTGGTAGCCAGACCTTCAAGTATCAGGTTGCTTGGTAGCCACGCGTCGGTAGCCACGCGTCTCTCGTGATTAAATTTGGTAGCCAGGCGTCCTCAAAGGATTGATATACAAGAACTGTGTTTTGGTAGCCAGGTATTGGTAGTCAGGCATCAACTTGTATTACATTTGTAGTATTTGTAGCGGTAGCCACGCGCAGGATGAGCTACAAGGCG
>NZ_CAWUDP010000154.1:0-16917 GCF_963920835.1 Scytonema sp. PCC 10023 | reverse complement strand
GAGGGGGATGAGGGGGATGAGGGGGATGAGGGGGATGAGGGGGATGAGGGGGATGAGGAAGAGACTCCTAATTTTGAATTTTGAATTTTGTAGACGCCCCCTGGGCGGTGAGACAGCGCTGCAGGAGGGTTTCCCGACCTAGGCGACTGCGTTCGGCTTTGCCGTGCCGCAGGCATACCCGAAGGGCTTCCCGCAGGGTATTTTGAATTGATTTCTCCCCTGACTTCCCCTACTAGCCCTACTCCTCCACTCGTTTGCACGGGTGCTACTTGAGAAAAATTAACTGGCAGCAGTTGCGATAGTAGTTGCTGCTTTGGGATGTCAATACTTAGCCAATCATCTAATAAGATACCACCTGTATCAGCACTGTTAGGATTCCAGCTCCAGTAAGCAAAGCTCAATTGTTTCTGTTTGATATATTTAACAAATTCGTTTTGCCAAATTCCTTCTTTAGAATTTGTATCTACTTCCCGTCCACCAAACTCACCAATAAAAATGGGCGCAATATTTTGACTAGAAATATAGTGAAATCCTATTTGCCAGCGATCAATAAGATTTTTGGGAAATTTTCGCTCCCAAAACCAAGGCTGATCCGCAACTCTAGGACCATACTCGTGAGGTGAATAGACAAGCTTGTTGCGACGAGATAAACGTATTGGGTAGCGCTTCACTCCTTCTAAATTGCCACCTTGCCAATGCTTGGGTAGCTTTTGTGTAGGGACGTTCTTTTCTACCCCTTCCACAACAATTAGCCAGTTAGGATTAACATCAAGAATAGCATTACCAGCCCGTTCTGCTGCTAGTCGCCAGTCTGTGGCTAAATCGTTAGTACCCCAGCTCGCTTTTCCGTGGGGTTCGTTTTTTAGATCTGCACCAATAACGTTGGTTTGATTCTTATACCTATAGGCTAATATTTTCCAAGTATCAATCCAGTCTGCTTCTGTGAAGCCGTCTTCATACCACAATTGAGAAATGCGCTGGTCGCTTAAACAGTGGTTATCGAGTAGAATGAGTAACCCCTGACGTTGTGCTTCCTGAATGATTAAGTCCATAACTTGTATTGGGGTTTTTCCCTCAAGTTCTTTGTTGCTACCAATACTGAAGTCAATACCGTTAAAATTAGGCGAACGTAGTGCTTCCAGAGAATAAGGTAACCGGATCAGGTTATATCCCAAGCTCTTAATCTGCGCTAGTATCTCTTTATAATCTCGCTTCCACAACCCGTGAGGTACGTGCGTTTCTGTTTCCGTACCAAACCAGTTCACACCTCTAAGTAAAACTTGCTGACCTTTGGCATCGAGAATTTTTGCGGCACGGGTTGAAAGTGGTAATTCGATTGTCATTCCAGCATCGACCACATTTACCTGGCTACGTACAGGCATCGCCACGATACCCATAAGAAATACGACTATAACTACTGACAATATGAGTAATTGGTTATAATATTTTATTTTTTTTCGTTTCTTTTGATGGATATATCGCATACTATAGTTTCCTGAGTTACAAGAATATATCTAAGCCAAATGACCACAGTTTTTAAGCATATACTTTTGAATAAGAAAGAACTCAGAACTCAGGAGCTAGGATTTCACGAGAGGCTGTGCAACTGGTAACAAGCTTGAAACCTTTGGCAATCGTGTATCCAAAGTCGCTTATGTGATGCTAATGGCATTCTAAGAAACTAGGTTTCTTAACCTTGTTATCACCTCTCAAAATATGCTAATATGAAATACTCTGCTATAAAGTCTTGACGAAATCACCTCTCAATGAAAAATGCTTATTGAAATTTCCTAACTTTAGTTCAGGGAATAATCAGATAAGTGATCACTAAAGACTGGTGATGTAGTTCTTTCCAAAAGAGGAATGTATTGCTATAGACAACAGTTCTGCAAACAGGTGAAGTTCAAGAGTTAAAATGTAGCAAATAGCCACATCGCTTCTGTATATATGTTAGTAAGTAAAGTAAAAAAATAGGCAAAAAGTATACTCATATCCGACCGAGACTCAAAAGGAGGACTAAATGAAAAAACATACAGTTGACCTCCAGGAAAGTTTGGGTTCTGGAGCGAGAGGATATCGGGAAGTAGCACACCTGTTTTCTGTTGATAGCCAGTTTGGGTCTCCTGCTCCTAGGGAGAGCCAAAAGGTAAGTCAAAATCTCGCAATTTAGTTGCCTTTGACACAAACCATGTGCTGAAAACCGTGGAAGTATCAAAAAAATCCAGGTTAAGCTAGAGAAGAGAGTTAAGGTTAGCTTTGCACCCCTTTGGGGAAAAAGCAAAACTCATTCTCACCGCAGGAATTTTCTCAAGTTGGCATTGTCCTTACTCCATGCTGCGAATCATTACTCAGCAGGCAGACGTTAGAGCAGAACTACAACGGATCTGCGATCGCACCCATGATGAACACGTGCTTCACAAAGAAGCAACAGTGCGGGAAGTGTTGCAGACAGTGAAGCGCCAAGGCGATAAAGCTGTACTGCATTACACAGCCGAATTCGATAAGCAAACCCTCAAGCCAGAAGAACTGCGCGTGACAGGCTCAGAACTGGATGCAGCATACCAACAGGTATCAAAGGAATTGCTCCAGGCAATCAGGCTGGCTTGCCGCCAAATTGATACATTTCACCGCCAACGAATTCCCAAAAGTTGGGTACAATTTGGCGATGATGAGGTCGTTTTAGGCAAACGGTATACACCAGTAGACCGAGCAGGGTTATATGTGCCGGGTGGTCGCGCCGCCTATCCAAGCACGGTCTTGATGAATGCAATTCCGGCAAAGGTAGCTGGTGTACCACACGTGGTGATGGTGACACCACCAGGAGCAGACAAAGCAGTTAACTCAGCCGTGCTGGTCGCAGCACAAGAAGCTGGAGTGCAAGAAATTTATCGCGTCGGAGGCGCACAGGCGATCGCCGCTTTAGCCTATGGTACAGAAACTATTCCTAAAGTTGATGTGATCACAGGCCCAGGTAATATTTATGTAACTTTGGCGAAAAAACTCGTCTATGGCACCGTAGGCATTGATTCCTTAGCCGGACCAAGCGAAGTGCTGATTATTGCCGATGAAACCGCAAATCCCGTACACGTTGCCACTGACTTGTTGGCGCAAGCCGAACATGACCCAATGGCAGCAGCAATTTTGCTGACCACGGATACAGCTTTGGCAAAGAATGTACAAGTGGCGGTGGAAAGACAGCTGATAGACCACCCGAGGCGCTTGCTGACAGAAAAGGCGATCGCTCACTATGGTTTGATAGTGATTGTCGAATCCTTGGAAGCAGCAGCCCAACTCTCGAATGAATTTGCCCCTGAACATTTAGAGTTGGAAGTAGAAGAGCCCTGGGAGCTATTACCACTTATTCGGAATGCGGGTGCCATTTTCTTAGGGTATTCTACACCAGAAGCCGTCGGAGATTATTTAGCTGGACCTAACCACACGCTACCAACTTCTGGTGCTGCTCGCTATGCCTCAGCCTTAGGAGTCGAAACTTTTATGAAACACTCAAGTATCATTCAATACTCTCAGACCGCGCTAGAAAAGGTGGCGGGTGCAATTGATGTGCTAGCAACAGCTGAAGGCTTACCTTCTCACGCTGATTCTGTCAGACGCCGAGTTCAAAAGGAAGAGTAAATTTGAATTAGAATTATTAATTTTTTCCTGAGATATTTGGCAAAATAGAGCCTATGGGTTACAAATGAAACTTTAAGGCTATACAAACTTATGTCCTGAAATTGGGCTGAGTTAGTGTAGCCATTAATCTCCTTCTGCCGTTACGTATGTAAGGGGTCTACTCTTGTGGAGACGACATTGGTGCTAAAGACTATTTTGGTTGCTTTGGATGATTCCGAACTTGCAGACAGAGTCATTCAGACTTTACAAGAATTGGTGCTGCCAAAAGATAGCAAAGTCATTCTCTGCCATGTGTTTCCTACATCAGAGTCCGAGATGGAACTACCCGCTGACCGTCCTCAACCGGAGTCACCAGCAATTTCTTATTTCCATATTGAAAAACAATTGCAATCCTACCAGACAATATTGCCAGTTGAAAGCGATATAGAAATTGTCACTGGCGATCCAGCAGAAGAAATTATTCGCCTTGCCAATATTTACAAAGCTAATTTAATTATGATAGGTAGTCGCGGCTTAACTGGTATGAAGCGAATTGTTCAGGGTTCCGTGAGTTCTCAAGTGGTGGAAGAAGCCAATTGTTCTGTATTGGTTGTCAAGCCAGGATGAAATAGGTAGGGAAAAATCATCCCTTGGGGGGATTGTAAAATTCACGCATTATGATAAAGAGGGTGTGTAGATACCTTGCGGGAACAAAATTAACAATCTTCGTACCATAAGTTGGGGCTTGTAATTGCGAGGTCACAAACCTTGGAGTTGGTGTGTAGGTTAGAGTATTTTTACTAATATAAAATAAGATTATAAGTTAAGAAATTAAGGATTTAGAAAGTTTAAGTAGTTGCCTGAGGGCGATTGCTTGTAGCGTAGTGCGGCAAGCGGCGATCGCTCCGTGTCATCGCATCCTTTACATACCCGTTTCAAACTGAAACGGGGTACATCAGCTTTCCCCATTTTTGAAGTATAAGTTGGCACTTTACTCAATGCCAAGGTTGATCTGGTGTTTTAGGCCAGATTCATCAGGAGCAGCGCCAAAAAGTGGAGTAAAACGTTAAAGTCTGTATGGATGGGCACAATCTACCCTAGCAATATTTGCCCATACCAGAAATCAGCGATAGTTTATGTCAACACTGTTAAACAACCGCTATCGAATTCTTCATACTCTGGGGAGTGGTGGATTTGGTGAAACTTTCTTAGCAGAAGATACCCAAATGCCATCGCTTCGCCGTTGTGTTATTAAACAACTTAAACCTATTCACAATAACCCCGAGATTTACCAACTGGTGCAAGAGAGGTTTCAACGGGAAGCCGCGATATTAGAAGAATTAGGTGGAAATAGTAACCAAATACCAACTTTATATGCTTATTTTCAGTTAAATGAGCAATTTTACTTAGTTCAAGAGTATATTGAAGGCGATACCCTGACAGCCAAAGTCAAACAGCAGGGAGTGTTGAGTGAAAGTGCAGTTCGGGAACTATTGCTAACTTTATTACCGATATTGGAGTACGTACACTCAAAGCACATAGTTCACCGTGATGTCAAGCCAGATAACATTATTTTACGCCATCGGGATGGAAAACCTGTACTGATTGATTTTGGTGCCGTAAGAGAAACAATGGGTACAGTGATCAATTCTCAAGGAAGTCTGGCTAGCTCAATTATCATTGGAACACCAGGTTATATGCCCAGCGAGCAAGCAATGGGTAGACCAGTTTATGTTAGTGATTTATATAGTTTAGGAATTACGGTAATTTATCTGCTGACAGGAAAACAGCCGCAAGAACTGGAAACAGATCCACACACTGGGGAAATTATCTGGCACTCTCATGGGTTAAATATTAGCCCGACGATGACATTTGTGATTGACAAAGCAATAGCCTACCATCCACGGGATAGGTTTGCCAGTGCTAGAGAAATGTTGCAAGCTTTGCAGGGGATAGCGAATACAATTTTACCGACACAACCGCCTTCTCAACTACCTGCAATCGCTACAGCACCCACCGCAAAAACTCAAAACACCATTTCCATAAGTCGAGAATCTTCCCACATACCTTCGCCTCAAGACAGTAAGGACAAAGGAATCCTGATAGCCAGTATAATTGCTGCAAGCGGTTTGATTGGTGCCTCAACAATTATTGGTTTAGTGTTAACAAAATCTTTTCAACCGTTTTCAGAACCATCAGTTACTACAGGAACTTCGCGATCGGCAAAGCCCCGCCTTCGGCGATCGCCATCAGAAAATCTGAATTCCTTACCTTCTTCCGCATCTGGAAACACAAATCCTCAACCTCAAAAAGCCTCAACGCCTGCACAACCAGATACAAATAGTATTCGTCTGCACAGTTCTTTTTATTTCCTAGCAGATTCTGCCTTTGCAAAATCACAAACTGCTGTTAAGCAAGTTAAAACTTTACAAGCGGCGGGTTATCCTCAAGCAGGAATGTTTTGGGTACCAGAGTATCCAAATCTGTCGGGTAAGCAGTTATTTGAAGTTTACGCAGCCACCTTTAGCGATCGCAACAATTGCGTTGACTTCCTCAGAATTTATGGAAAAGTCAATTCCAAGGCTTACTGTGCCTTTGCTAGCAAAGATCCAAATTCACCGCCTGATCGATTCTATTTCAAGCAAATTTCTACCCTATCTACACCTTTCTCAACTTCATCAACACAGCCAGTTCCTACAAAGACATTAAACGATTACTCTTGGGTTTCTCGAAGATTGGTAACAGATGGAGATTTGGATGACAAAGACGGTTTTGAGCTTGATATTATGCGAAATTCAATTTTCGCACGTTACGGTCGCCGTTTTAACACTCCTGGCTTACAGGACTACTTTAATTTACAGCCGTGGTATCGTCCAATTTATTCACCAATGGAATTTGATCAGCGTAACTTTTTATCAGATTTAGAACGGCGGAATGTTGAATATATTTCAGAATATCAAAACCGTTACAACCGAAGATCTTTTAGGAAATAACCCAATACGGTTCGGTTATTGTATTTTTAAACTGCTACCAAAATTATCAGTATTAAGCTATAAATGATAATTCAAAAAATATCCTTGCGCTTTTGCAACCACAACGTAACAGCCAGGTAAATCGCTGTGTGCAAACACAAAATACCCCAATTCAAACTTAAATTCGACCATGTTGCATCATAAATAGGCTTTGGCTCAAAGGGTTGCGGAACTATGCTACCATCAGGTAATTTCATTGGGTCGGGAACCATTGCATTAATATTAACCAAAGCACCATAAGCGCCAATTGACCAACGACTGATCATTAACCAAGAAGCTTTACTGGCAATACCTTCCATGTTAAACAAGACGCCAGAAAAGATAATTTGGGGTATCAACAGTAGGGGTAAAGCACTATTTGCTTGACTGCCATTTTTCACGACTGCTGACACCAGCAACCCCAAACTCATGCTTGTTAAAAGCGTCAGAAAAGTTGTTATTGACAACCCCAATTGCCAAGAAATTAATTCTGGCTGTGGTGATCTAAAAAGTAGGAAAATCACCAGGGAAATCAACAAAGTTTGTAAAAATGCTAAGCCAGAAAGCACTGTTAACTTGGAACCAAGATAGGCAAACAAACCCAAATTCGCCAGTCTTTCTCGGAGGTAAATTGCCGCCTCTTTGACGATTTCTTGCAATGAACTAGAAAGCCCCACCCACAACGCAGCACAAGTAAATACAAATAATACCCGCAATGCTAAAGGCGCGAGATTTGCATCTGGTTGTTCTGGTAAAACAAAGGGGTGTTCATCTTTGAGTGCTAGGGTAATTAAACTAATACCTATGGGTGCTGTTAAAAGTGCTAAAGCAAGGTTGATGCGATCGCCCTTTTGGATCTGGAAATAGCGTTGAGTAAGAATACTCAATTGTTTTACCCAAGATACACCAGCAGCCTGTTCATTACCAGCATTGACTTGTGACGTTTGATTTCCTGGACTGAGGTGATTAACAACGTAGCGGCGATAATCATCTGATTGGTGAAATCTTTCAGCCTGGTCGATGACATTTTCTGGTTTTTCGAGTTGGTTGTAGATGTCCGCAAAGTCATCTTTAACGCCAAAAAATTGCAAACACTGATCAGGGGGACCAAAATAACAGAGGCGTCCGCCTTGACCAAGAAAAACAACCCTATCGCACAACTTAATATTCGCCGTTGCATGAGTGACCAAAATCACCGTTCGTCCCTGATCCGCCAATTTCCGCAACAGCTGCATCATTTTTTTATCCAACCCCGGATCAAGCCCAGATGTCGGTTCATCTAAGAAAAACAACTTCGGATCAGCAAGCAACTCTACGCCAATACTCACCCGCTTCCGCTGTCCGCCACTCAGTTCGGATACCTTAGCATTCCGGCGATGAGACATTTCCACATCTTGTAAAGTCTTTTCCACCACCGTTGCTACATCAATATCCGGCGGTAGTCGCAGCTTAGCCGCGTAGGTTAGCACTTCTGCAACCGTCAGTTCCCAGTGAATAATGTCATCTTGGGGAACATAACCAATTTGCATCCGGTAGATATTAAAGTTTTTTCGTAAATCTTCCCCATTCAAATACACCACACCCTGAGTTGTTTGTTCAGTTCCCAACAGCGTCCGCATTAAAGTTGACTTACCCGCACCGCTTCCCCCAACTAACGCCACAAACTGTCCCGGTTCAATCGCAAAAGAAATATCATCGAGTCGCCGCTTACCTTTAGTTTCCAATACCAAATTGCAAGCATCAAGACGAATTTGGTTACCTTGATCGAGTACTTGTAGTTCATCGCCACGCAGTACCAAAGTGTATGTTCCGATACGAATGGTGGCGTCTGGTAGTAGTACCGCAGTACCGTTAACTCGCTGCCCATTAACAAATACACCATTGGTACTATGGTCTTGCAAGATGTAGCGCCCTTGAGCATCTGTATCAATTGTCGCGTGGCGACGAGAAACAGTGGGAGCTTCTAAAGGTAGGGTAGCGTTGATATCTCGTCCAATTAAAACAGAGCGATTTTTCAAGGAAATCGAGTGCCAGCCAGGTGTAACATTTACAACTGGCTTTGAGGGATTGCAGTACCTCAGCACAACTAAATTTTCCGGATTTTGACCGATTTTGATTTCTGTGCCGTTTTTCAGAGGATAGCCAGATTCTGAAGTGATGCGTGTGCGCTCAATATATAGTCCGTTGGTACTTGGTTTCTGACCATCGCCATCATAAATGCGGTAATCTTCCCCTTCTTGGCGTAACACTGCTTGACAACGTCCCACTATTTGCCAGTCTTCGGGGACAACTAAATCCACAAGGGTGCGATCGCGCCCAAGTATGTGCTGTTGGTTGGTCAGTTCAAGGTGTAAAAGCTTTCCCTGGCTTTTGATCTCTAAAACCGTGTTATTACGTAATTGATTTTTGTGTTTTATTTTTATTTCCATTGAATTACTTAGATAGTTTTTAAGGTGGTTTTGTCTTGGCTGTAACTGTCTAAAGTAATAGATATATAAAGTTTTTGCGAAAATAGGATGAAAGATAACCGGAAAATATTTTTAGCATAATATACTTAGATTATAAGTATTTTTTATTATAAGCATTTTTGAAAAAGCGTAGTTGGTAAAGTTATGATGGCACCGACAATTTTGAACAATCGCTACCAAGTCATTCGGGTACTGGGTGCTGGTGGATTTGGTGAAACATTTTTAGCAGAAGACACCCAAATGCCATCTGGTCGCCGATGTGTGATTAAGCAACTCAAGCCAGTAGCTGATAACCCGCAGATTTACCAGTTAGTGCAGGAGCGGTTTCAGCGGGAAGCGGCAATTTTAGAAGAATTAGGTGATAGCAGCAATCAAATTCCGCGATTATATGCCTATTTTAGGGATAATACAGAATTTTACTTAGTTCAAGAGTATATTGAAGGACAAACTCTCACCCAAAAGCTGGAACAACAGGGGAGACTCAGCGAGAGTTCGGTTAAAGAAATCTTGATCGACATTTTGCCAGTTCTGGATTACGTCCACAGCAAGCGGATTGTGCATCGGGATATTAAGCCAGATAACATCATTATTCGCAATAGCGATGGCAAGCCGATTTTAATCGACTTTGGCGCAGTCAAGGAAACTATGGGAACGGTTATGACTGCTTCTGGAAACTCCAGCAACTCGATTGTGATTGGTACACCAGGGTTTATGCCGAGTGAGCAAAATGCTGGTCGTCCAATGTTTGCCAGCGATTTGTATAGTTTAGGGTTAACGGCGATTTATTTGCTTACAGGTAAGATTCCCCAAGAGTTAGCAACTGACTTTGCTACAGGTGAGATATTGTGGCGGCAATTTGCTTTAAATGTGACTCCTAGTTTTGCAGCAGTGTTGGATAAAGCGATTCAGTCTCATGCACGCGATCGCTTCCTTAATGCTAGAGAAATGCTGCAAGCATTACAAACGGGCGCGACTCCCGTGACACCCACCGCGCCTCAATCCAATCCCACAGTCGTCTCCGCACCGCCTTCGGGGGGCTATGTCCAACCGCCAACAGTGGTATCAGCACCACCCGCAGGAGTTCAATACCAGCAACCAGGTTACTACCAGCAGCCACTACCTGCACCTAGCAAAGGAATGAGTGATTGGCAAAAAGCTGTAATTATGGGTGGTGTGATTGGAGCGTGTGTTGTTGGTGGTTTGTGGTTAACCAGAGGACAACAATCTCCTCAACCTGAGGCAAAACCAACTCCAACTGTAGTAGAACAAAACATTTCTCCAACACCAGCTACTTCTTCTTTAGGAACTTCTAACACTGGAATATCAGCACAAGCGCAACCTTCGAGCAATCCAACACCAGCTACTTCTTCTTTAGAAACTTCTAACACTGGAATATCAGCACAAGCGCAACCTTCAAGCAATCCAACGCCACCACCTTCTAGCTCAGAAACTTACAACCAATCTCAGTTTTTACCCACATCTTCATCAATTACTAGAAACGCAGCAGTTAGTGTAATTAATCAGTGGTTACAAGCAAAGCGAGTGATGTTTGCTCCTCCGTACAATCCTCAACCTGCTGCTGAGTTAACAACTGGCGAACAGTATGAAAAGACTGCAGGAGTAAACGGTTCAATCAATTCTCTTAAACAAGACGGTCACTATTACAAATATGGCGTACAAACTATTGACAGTGTTGACGATTTTTCTGTTAATAGTAATCAAGCTGTCATTCAAGTAAAAGTGACTGAAGAACGCAAGCTTTTGGATAGTAATGGAAATATTCTTCCGAAGGAAAGTGATTTTAAAACTCGGACAGTTCGCTATAATTTACAGTTTTTAGATGAGCGTTGGAAGATTGCTTCTAGTGAAATAATTTCCAATTAATTTCCAAATAAATTTATTATGATAATTTTTAAAAGATTACCAAATGGAGTACGATTTCTAGCGATCGCCACAATAGCTTCCTTGAGCGTAATAATTTGTGGGGTATTGTTAATGCGCTTTTCAGTTCCAAATTCACCTCTGAGAGCAACGACATCTCCAACTTCAACACCAGCGAGTGTTGTTTCTAATATTCCTCTGTCAAGTTCTCCTGCTGATGAGTCAACCTCTGGTTCTTCTATCATATCTCCGGTGGGTTTACCGAATAATCCACCAGCAGAAATAAAACAAGCAAATTCCGTTTCAGTTCGGCAGCAGCCAATAGCTACTCAGCAAGCATACAGGCATTTTCCTTATGCACAAGCAGAGCAAAATCAATTGATTATTGTTAGTAGCTATGCCACTGGCAAAGATAAGCGTTTTGAATTCATGGATGTTGAAGCAGGAAAAGCACTCATGCAGATGATTTATGCAGCTAGAGAGGAAGGTATTTGGATAATTCCCGTCTCAGGTTTTCGCACTATTGAGCAACAACAACAATTATTTCAAAACCAAATTAAGCGTCTCGGTTCCGCGCAAGAAGCAGCGAAAGTTAGCGCTCCTGCGGGATATAGTGAACATCACACTGGCTTTGCTGTAGACTTGACTGATGGCAAATTTCCTAAGCAAGATATAAAGTTGCAGTTTGAAACAACAGATGCTTATCGTTGGTTAACTCGCCATGCTAAAGAATTTGGCTTTGAAATGTCTTTTAAGCAAAACAATTTCCAAGGAATTAGTTTTGAACCTTGGCATTGGCGATATGTGGGTACACCAGATGCAGCAGCGATATTTAGCCAAGCCAGAAATCAGCGATAGTTTATGTCAATACTTTCAAACAACCGCTATCGAATCATCCGTTCTTTGGGAAGTGGTGGATTTGGTGAAACATTTTTAGCAGAAGACACCCAAATGCCATCAGGACGCAGATGTGTGATTAAGCAGCTAAAGCCCGTGGTTAATAATCCCCAGATTTACCAACTGGTTCAAGAACGGTTTCAGCGAGAAGCGGCGATTTTAGAAGAACTGGGCGATGGCAGCGATCAAATTCCCCGATTATATGCCTACTTTTCGGAGAACGGGCAATTTTACTTAGTTCAGGAGTATGTTGAAGGACAAACTCTCACGCAAAAGCTGCAACAACAGGGGAGACTCAGCGAGAGTTCGGTTAAAGAAATTTTGATCGACATTTTGCCAGTTCTGGATTACGTCCACAGTAAGCGGATTGTGCATCGCGATATTAAGCCAGATAACATCATCATTCGCAATAGCGATGGTAAGTCCATTCTCATTGACTTTGGCGCAGTCAAGGAAACAATGGGAACGGTGGTGACGGCTTCTGGGAACTCTGGCACGTCGATTGTCATTGGTACACCAGGATTTATGCCGAGTGAGCAAACAGCCGGTCGTCCTGTGTTTGCCAGCGATTTGTATAGTTTAGGATTAACGGCGATTTATTTGCTCACAGGTAAGATTCCCCAAGAGTTAGCAACTGACTTTGCTACGGGTGAGATATTGTGGCGGCAATTTGCTTTGAGTGTGACTCCTAGTTTTGCAGCAGTGTTGGATAAAGCGATTCAGTCTCATGCACGCGATCGCTTCCTTAATGCTAGAGAAATGCTGCAAGCATTGCAAACAGGCGCGACTCCCAGTCCTACATTAGTTGTTGCACCTTCATTAAAGGGATATGTACAGCCGCAAACAGTGGTATCAGCACCACTGGCAGGAATTCCATACCAGCAGCCACCAACCCCACCCAGCAAAGGAATAAGTCATTTGCAAAAAGTTTTAATTATGGGTGGTGTAATTGGAGCCTGTGTTATTGGTGGTTTGTGGTTAACTAAAGAACAACAATTTATTTCTTCCCCTCAAAAACCAACTCAGCCTGTTTCCATTGGTTGGTTGAGAGCTGGATCTGTAGGCAATACTTCAGGCAATCTCTCAGACGGAGAGCCGTTGATTCCGTCAAAACAGCCTGTTACAATCTCCCCACCCGTTGTCCCGTCACCTAATTCACAAGTCATTCTTACTACAGACGTTAATTTAAGGAGTAATCTGCCACAACCACCTCAATACAAATTGACAGGTAAAGTCACCACACTTAGGGCTGGAGAGAAGCTAGTAATTTTAAGAGTTCATTGTTTCGTAGATCCCACTTCCGACTCACCGCTTACCAAAGTGTGGGTAGAAGTAGGTTTACCATATTAGGGCGTTGCTAAATTGAGGTATAAAATTTTCAAGTTTAATTTTCCGAACCCTTATCTTTGCGCGTAGAGTGCGAGCCTAAATTCATACTTTGAATCAGCAACGCCCATACATAATTAGGTTATTAACCATTAACTTCAATTTTATTTTACTTATCACCTTTTAAGTAATAAATAGTTTTTTACAGATAAAAATATGCACCATAGGAGCCGCTGTTATATCAGGTTCGGATAAACACTTACAATTAGGGCTGACACAGGGAGTTTAGAATTATAAGTAATTAAGCGGACTTGATATTAACCACTTGCAACAGGAGAAAAGGGTAAAATGTCTCTCGAATGTATTTCTCCTGACAGACGCTAAATATGCAAAAGCTGCTGAACAACCGCTATCGAATTCTTCGCACTTTGGGAGGCGGTGGATTTGGAGAGACTTTTCTAGCAGAGGATACCCAAATGCCCTCACTCCGTCGTTGTGTGATTAAACAACTCAAACCAATTGAGGATAATCTTCAAATATACCAGTTGGTACAGCAGCGGTTTCAGCGAGAAGCAGCAATTTTAGAAGATTTAGGAGAAGGTAGCACTCAGATTCCGCGATTGTATGCTTATTTTTCAGAAAATGGTCAGTTTTACTTAGTACAAGAGTATATAGAAGGACAAACTCTCGCATCAAAGTTACAAGAGCAAGGTTTGATGGGTGAGAGTGCAGTCAAAGAAATTTTGACAAGTATTTTACCAGTTCTCGAATATGTTCATAGCAAAGGCATTGTCCACCGAGATATTAAGCCAGATAACATCCTCATTCGCCATGCTGATGGTAAACCCGTTTTAATTGACTTTGGCGCAGTCAAAGAAACAGTAGGAACTTTGATAAGTTCTTCGCTTAATTCTACACAGTCAATTGTCATTGGTACACCAGGATTTATGGCTAGCGAACAATCGGTTGGACGTCCCATGTTTGCCAGTGACATCTATAGTTTGGCACTCACCGCGATTTATTTACTCACAGGTAAAACGCCGCAAGAATTAACAGCTGATCCAGCTACGGGTACTCTTGTATGGCGACAATATGCTTTAAATATCACTCCCAGTTTTGCCACTGTCTTAGATCAAGCGATTCAGTTTCATGCACGCGATCGCTTTGCCAGCGCTAGAGAGATGTTGCAAGCTTTGTATCTTGGTACAACGCCTGTGACTCCCACAGTACCAATTGTTCGTCCTATTTCACCGCCTTCTCCAATCGTACCTTATGACCGTCCACCACTATTAACTGTACCGCCTCCTGCAACACCTCAACATACCATTCCTGTCAGCCCAGGATCAGCTCCTCAACCTTTTTATCACAGTGGTAGACAAAACAGTGAGCAGAAGGGTTTCGTTCTTGGCAGCATCATTGTAGGTGGTTTGATAGGTGCATCTGTGATTATTGGTTTTGCCCTCAACAGACAACAACCTCAACCAGAGGTCGCACAACCACTGGTACAACAGAACACACCCATTCCTAGTTTTCCACTAGCTTCAGAACCCAAGGAAACTGCTGTATCACCCACTCCCCCTCAAAAGTTATCAGCAATTCCCAGTTTTCCAGAACCCACTACGATACCTGTTGAAACTTTAGAGCCTGTGCTTCCAGAACTAACGCCAGTTCCCAGCACTCACCTTCCTAATCCTACCGAAACCCAATCTTCTCCACTTCCTCTGGCAACACCAATGCCAACAAACAATCAGCCCTCACCGATAGAGGCTGTGCAAAATTATTACTTAATTATTAATCAGGGTCAGTATAGAACAGCTTGGGAGCAACTATCTCCCAGCTACCAAAACAATCAACGTTTTCATCCTAAGGGTTATCTTTCTTACATCGACTGGTGGGGGGGAAAAGTTAAAAGCGTAGAAGTTGAGCAAGTTAGCATAGTAGAAGCAAGTACAGAAACAGCGACAGTATATGCTCAATTAAAATATCTTATGAAAACCGGACAAGTTGTCCCTACTTCTGTGCGGTTTTTGCTTTTGTGGGATGCTGATAACAGCAGATGGGTTGTCGCGGATGTCAGCTAGTTTTTAGGAACAGAGTTATCAGAACGGGATACATTGGGTTTTTATTGTCGTCAGGGTGTTTAGTATACATTTGTAAACTGTACAATGTCCCATTGGGCTGCGTTATATTCTAACCGAATGAGAGCTGGGATAACGGAGCATGACAACCAAGCTGCTAAACAATCGCTATCAAGTTATCCAGGTACTAGGTGCCGGTGGATTTGGTGAAACTTTTTTGGCGGAAGATATGCATATGCCTTCTCGCCGTCGCTGTGTGATTAAGCAACTCAAACCCGTAACTAACAGTCCGCAAACCTACCAACTTATCCAAAATCGATTTGAACGAGAAGCTGCAACTCTGGAGTTTCTGGGGGAAGGTAGTGAGCAAATTCCTAAACTCTTTGCCTACTTTTCTGAGACAGGGCAATTTTACCTTGTTCAAGAATGGATTCAAGGTCAAACCCTAGGAGACATAGTCAGAGCACAAGGGGTACTGAGCGAAACTAGTGTTAGGGAAATGTTATTGAGTTTGCTGTCTGTTTTGGATTATGTTCACAGTAAAGGCATTATTCATCGGGATATTAAGCCTGATAACATTATTATCCGCTCCGCCAATGGCAAGCCAGTTTTAATTGATTTTGGCGCTGTTAAAGAAACAATACGTTCAGTAGTCAGTCCTGGAGGATATCCTACACAATCGTTGGTGATAGGGACACCAGGATATATGCCTAGCGAGCAAGCCGTTGGACGTCCAGTTTATGCCAGTGATATCTATAGCTTGGGGATGACAGCAATTTATTTGCTCACTGGCAAACATCCCTATGAACTACAAACGCATCCTCAAACTGGCGAAGTTATCTGGCATCACCTTGCCCCTGAAGTGTCCCACGATTTGGCGATGGTACTCAATCAGGCAATTAAACCACAAGCTAGCGATCGCTACACTACTGCTAGCAAAATGCTTTATGCTTTGAAATCTACAACTTCTCTTCCTACAGTAGAACCAACAGCTGCCTATCAACCGACAGTACCGCTATCACCTCCGCCGACTCGTGTATCACCCTCATCCGGGCATACCCAACCACCGTTAGCTTCCAATCAAAGAGTTCCTGTGATTCCAACTGCTTCCCCAAGCACCAACTGGCAAAAACCGACTTGGATTGTAGGCAGTTTAGTTGTGGGTAGCTTGATTGGGGCTGTCGCGATCGCCAGTATAACCCGTCAAAGCTCTGAAGTTCCCAATACGATATCGCCTGTCTCTACACCGCTTCCAGAATCTAACGCTACAATTCCAAATCCTCCAACAGCATCCCCAACTCCTACTTCCGAAGCCAGCACACGCAGAAATAGGAGGATTGTTGCACCGCCTCCAGTTGTCAGTGCACCTAACCCACCGCAACAACAGCAGTCAGAAACTTATACATCTGCCCCACCCTCAGTAACTCCTAACTCACAACAAGAACCATCAACATTTGAACCAGCACCAGAAGAACAAGTTCCACCAGTAGAATCCCAAACTCCAGTTGCTTCCACGCCACAAGAAACTACACCGCCAGAATCGATTCCACAACAACAAACTACACCGCAAAAACCGGAACAGCCAGTTCCTCCTACTCCTACTCCTACTCCTACTCCTACTCCTACTCCTACTCCTACTCCTAC
>NZ_CAWUDP010000153.1:0-16944 GCF_963920835.1 Scytonema sp. PCC 10023 | reverse complement strand
TGCTGGGCTATCGATTTTTCAACCCAGTCTTTGGAAAAATGTTGGTAATGACAAGCCTTTCTAAAGGGAGGGTGACATGGTGCAAGGTATAAGCCTTTCATTAGCTGCCCAAAGCTGCTAATAACAAATGAAAGAAACACATTTATTTAAATCCCTAAAAGCTTTGCTGTATCAGGCTTACAAAATGTGTTTCTTGAGAGAGTTCTTACTGAGTTTTTCACCTAGGTAGAATTTTGTCTATTAAAGATTGATAAGTTAAGGACAAACTTAACTGCAATAGGAATATGCAGCAAGCACTTGGTTTACCCCTATAATCTCCACACTCTCCCACTCCCCCTCGGCAACATGGGAAAATTAAAAGTCTCACAGCTTAACCTCCCACGCACAATCACCACGACTCCAATACAAGATTGCGTTTACTATTTCTTGTAAGTTGACAGTGCGTTTTTGACAACAACGAGGTTGCTCAAATTTTGTACAAGCGCGATTTTAATTGCACGGCAGTTGCTTCAATCGTCCCCCGACAGTCCCACAACTGTCGTGCAAATTCCATTCGTTAGGACTTGGTGCAAGATGTCAAGTTGCCAACTTCGTTACTGGTAGTAATGGTTCGATAATTAGCTACTGTTTATCGTTCATACCGTTTTTTTATAAAGATGCACTTAATCAACCTGGCTCAACGGCAGGCTTTATTTGTCTGCCCGCGTTGCTCGTAGGCTAAGCGCTGTGGGTGAATAAAGCGCAAGCTCACATAGAATTGGTATCAGATCTGCAAGATATGCTTTTCGCTCTATTGCTGGCTTTACATTAAGCATCTCACCTTTAGAACTCTGTATCCAATTCCTTAATATTGTTTTTATAGATACCTTCTAATTGCCAATGAATAACTAAGTAGAATCATAAAATGGAAATAAGTTACCATCAATTTTTGCTCAAGAAAAATTGATGGTATTTTGTCACTCAGTATGAAACCAAAAGCCCTTTATTTACGGAGAAAAGCCAAGAAAAATAATGTAGCTTATAAGCACATATTTTTGGTTTGTACGGGCTTATACGGTTAGGTGCAAGATGTGAGTTACCCAAAAATACTTAAGTTATAGTGAAACCGCTTAAGTTGATCCTTAACCTAACGATTTTCTCTGGCTAAAACTTTCCAAGCTTGAAAAACTAAAAGACGAAAAGCGTTCCATCCTTCATAAGAGTGCAGTAAAAAGAGTAATGATAAGGATAACTGCACCTTTACTTCTGATGGAAATCCAGGTCAAGTTTGTCATTAAAGTTTTTAGCCTTACCACACAAGCAGAGCTCACTTAGCGCGTTTGTGTGTTTCAAAACAATCTTTGCAATAGAATAGCAAAACTCATGTAAGAGGTGGAGAGAAACTATGAAACCGGGGGATTCTGGGACACTCGTTCAAGATGAAAAGGCAACTGCATACAAAAATGCGGTTTTAGATGATAAAAAACTTCAAGATGGTTTAAAAAGCATCAATCCGAAATTTGGAGATTTTTGTACCCGCGTAGCAGGCGAAGCATGGGGTCTTCCATTAATTGACCAAAAAACCAAGGCTCTAATAACAGTCGCTGTTGATGTTGCAAATCAGGATCAAGTAGGACCTGGTAGCCCTTTTGCAGCACACGTGAATATGGCTATACAACAAGGAGCCACGCGTGCAGAGATAGAGGAACTCCTTTTGTTCATGTGCGTTTACGCAGGTTTCAATAAGGCTGCAGGGTGCTTTGGTGCCCTGAATGATATTTTCGGCTCTTCAGCATGATCTTCTAAAAGGCTCATAGAGTTGATAAATTGCAGAATCATTCACTGCGCGATCGGGTGCTTGGACACCAAATCATCCTCTATTTCAGTCAGGGACTTGCAACTCTGCACTATCTGACTACAGCCGATTAGTAAAGTGTACAACCGAGCACTGCAATTGTTACTACTATCACAGAGGTTTCAAATGAAAAAGCGAACCAACTATTACCAAGAACTGTCTGCAGATTATTCAAAACCAGGTCTAGTTGACAATGTATTAGCAGGCAAACTGATCAAGGACGCTGAGGAATACATTTCTCTTCGTGAAGAAGCCTTACCTGAAATAACTCCGCAATACAACTTAACGCAAATAGAAAAGGAAAACAGAGATTGGTGGCCAACTCACTGTGAAGCCCTGCGACAAGGGAGGGGAGACATTTTAGCAGGTGAATACGCCAATAATCTTGTCTACCTGTGCGCTGATGGACCTTTTCTAGGTAGAACAGCCGGGACACAGAGAGAGGTAAATTGGTGGGCAGTTATTGCCCAACCAGATGTAACGATGACTTGGCCCATCGTTATGTTTCATGGTGAAGTCGTTTACTTTGAATGGTACTGTATGGATGACGAGACGAATGAAGTCATCGCTAAGGGAAACGTAACTTGGCTCCGACGCGGGCACAGAGGCGCATGCCACTTAAAATGCGAACAACTTACTTTTTATCGCGATGTTTTTGCACCAACTGAATTGCTGCAGTTGATCAAGCGCTAATAAAAAATGCTACAAGTCACCAGGCAGCACACTAAAAACTTACCAGCCCCAATCATCAGCGAGAAAAGACAACATGGCAACTACAACTTTTAAGACTAAGGGAAAAATAGGTGTACTCATTGAGGAGCACTTTGACGAAATTGAGTTTCGAGCATTCAACAAGTTCTTCCCTGCCAATGGATACGAGGTAGAGTACATATCCCATCTTTGGAACCAGAAACAATTGACCTTTAAGGGAATTGACTTAACAGAAGAAGTCACGGTTACGGTAGAAGTGAACGATATTGAGCCTACCGATTATGAAGGCATTCTTCTGATTGGTGCATATGCTATGGATCGTCTTCGTTATGAAGAGCGTCATAAAGAGGGTCAACCCAACCAAGCTCCTGCCATTAGATTTCTCCGAAAAGCTGTCAAGGCTATGGATGCTAGCAGATTAAAGATTGGAACTATCTGCCATAGCCTATGGCTATTTACTGCTGATCCAGAACTGCTGAAAAACCGTGAGGTTACTTGTGCCCATAACATCTTGTGTGATGTCCAAAACGCTGGAGGCATCATTGTCTTCGATGGTGATGGTACCAAGGACTTACATATCGATGGCAATCTGATCACAGCCAAACACCCTAATGTAGTCACCGAGTTTATGGACACCTTCTTAAAGGCAATTAACGAGCAGCAATTGCAAGTACTGACCAAGTAGGAAAGTAAAACTAAACTAGAACTAAAGAACCGAGCTTTCTAGGTGGAAAAAAGGCCGCTCCCTCGGTTTCACGTTAAAATTTGGGTTAACGGTCGAACTTGGAGTGGCTAATTAGCAGAAGATTCAGGATGAAACCTGCAGTTATGACTCAAATACTTGATTCTCTACCTTCAGAGCAGCCCGGTAAGATTCTCTGCGCCTACGTTAATGCCACTAGCCAGATTCAGATTGCTCGGATCGTGAATGTTCCCAATTGGTACTTTGAGCGAGTTATTTTCCCAGGACAACGTCTTTTGTTTGAAGCACCACCGGATGCTCAGATGGAAATTCATACAAGCACGAAGGTCTGTGCAATTCTATCAGATAAGATTTTGTGCAACCGCCTACGCATCAAATAAGGAAGCAGTTAACCAGACGGCAATATCTTTGCGAGGCTTAAAACATCGCGCCGAATTGGGCTAGATGATTAATTAACACTCTTGAGTAAGAAAAAGAGCAAAATGACTGCAACAACACCTAAATTCCAGACAGAACTGGCTGGACAAAAGTACCAAGTAGAAGTGGGACGCACACATCCCTTGGGTGCAACACTATGCAAAGATGGAGTAAACTTCTCAGTCTTTGCAGAACATGCGACATCTGTCGAACTCTTATTATTTGAAGAGCCTAATGACCTGGAACCTATCCAGATTATTAAACTAGACTCAAAGAACAATAAAACCTTCCACTTTTGGCATATCTATGTAAAAGGGTTGAAACCCGGCACTGGCTACGCCTATCGAGTTGGCGGTCCTCAGGATTTACACCGGACAGGACACCGTTTCAACAAAAATAAGGTACTGCTCGATCCCTACTCTAAGGGAAACGCCAATGCCCTTTGGAACCGCATTGATGCTTTGGGCTCAAAAGACAATCTGGCTACCTCAATGCGTAGTGTAGTTATTGATACATCTAATTATGACTGGGAAGGTGACCATCCTCTCAATCGCCCAATGAGTGACACCATCATTTATGAGTTACATGTCAGTGGATTTACTAAGTCATCTTCCTCTGACTGCAAATATAGCGGTACATTTTCTGGAGTCATCGAGAAAATTCCTTACTTAAAAAAACTAGGCATAACCGCTGTCGAATTGCTGCCAATATTTGACTTTGACGAAACGGAAATTGTCCGAGAAGTTAACGGTACAGCACTGAAAGACTACTGGGGATACAACCCTCACAGCTTCTTCGCGCCTGAAGCCTCCTATTGTTATGCTCCTAGGGAGAAAAGCCCGATTAACGAGTTTCGGGATATGGTTAAGGCGTTGCACAAGGAAGGGATTGAGGTCATCCTGGATGTCGTCTTTAACCACACCAGTGAAGGCAACCATCAGGGTCCAACCATCAACTTCAAAGGTCTTGGGAATAGTACTTACTATCACCTTGTATCTTGGGATAGGCAGTACTACATGGACTACTCCGGCTGTGGAAATACATTCAACTGCAATCACCCAATTGCGGAAAAGTTAATTGTGGAGTGCCTGGAATTTTGGGTGAAAGAAATGCACGTTGATGGCTTCCGGTTTGATGAAGGGTCTATTTTATCCCGTGGGCAGGACGGACTACCCATGATCCATCCGCCGGTAGTTTGGCATATTGAAACATCCGCAGCCTTGGCTGAAACCAAAATCATTACTGAGGCTTGGGATGCTGCAGGGCTCTACATGATTGGCTACTTCCCTGGATATCGTTGGGCAGAATGGAACGGGCGCTTCCGAGACGACATTCGGCGCTTTGTCAAAGGGGAGCCAGGACTGGTTGGGGCAGTCGCTGTACGCATTGCCGGAAGTGCCGATCTCTATCAAGAAACCGGACATTTACCGATTAACAGCATTAATTTCATTACTTGCCATGATGGGTTCACCCTCAATGATTTGGTCTCATACAACGACAAGCACAATGAAGCGAATGGTGAGAACAACCAAGATGGTATCAATGAAAATTTGAGCTGGAATTGTGGTACTGAAGGAGAGACTAACGACGCAACAATTGATGCATTGCGGCGACGACAAATTAAGAACTTTGCAGCCATTCTTTTGCTCTCTCAGGGCGTTCCAATGATAGTGGCTGGTGATGAAGTCAGACGCACTCAAAAGGGCAATAACAACGCCTACTGCCAAGATAACGAGATAAGTTGGTTTGACTGGGATCTTGTCGAGAAGAACGCAGATATATTCAGGTTCTTTAAGCTGATGATTGACTTCCGTAGTTGCTATTGTCATCCTGGCTTACGGCGCAGTTATTTCTTCAACGGCGAAGTTAATGAACGCGGTCTAGCGGATATCTCTTGGCATGGTTGTAAGTTATATAGCCCGGGTTGGCACGACCCTCATGCCAGAGTTCTCGCATATACTTTGGGGGGCTTCGACGGAAACGCAGATATTCACGTCATGTTTAATATGTACTGGGAGGATATAGAGTTTGAAATTCCCTCTGTTCAAGACAGGAGGTGGTATAAAGTCATAGACACAGCTGAAGCTTCTCCTATGGATATTGTGGAAAGAGGGAAAGAAACTATGGTTTCAGGTGATGTATATGTCGTCAAAAACCGCAGTATTGTCGTTCTAATTTCCCAATAATTTCAACTCGTCAACTTCACTTCTAGGAAGAGATTTAATGAATAACATAGATTTTTCGTTTTCAGATATGCTCGCTGGGTATGTCACTGATTTTGACCCGCATCAGGGAGCAAATGGCACTTTCGGTCTCAAGACATCAGACGGAAGGAACTTTAAGATAGCATTAACCTCAACCACCTATGCTGAACTGGTACGCAATCTAGAAGAACCTTATTACGATTGCACCAGCCAGATGGCGGTAATGCTTGTTCCAAATCGCTATCTTTTTGTGTATGGCATTTTCTATGCTGAAGCGGGTAAACACAAGTTTGAAGGCAAACACATAGTTTTTCTAGGCAGGACAGAAAAGGAGTATGTATTTGAGAAGCAAGATTGGTGGGTCAAACAGATACAAAGCCTTGCCAATTTTTATCTGAAAGCTCAGTTTGAAAATGGCGAAATTGATTATCGAAAATATCGCACTGGTATCGGCTTAGTTGGCTCTAAAGAAGATAGTAATCGTCAGGAGACTGACACCATTTCCCGCCTAGTTTACGGTTTTGCTACAGCCTACATGATGACTGGGGATGACCGCTACTTAGAAGCTGCGGAAAAAGGCACCGAATACCTGCGCCAACATATGCGTTTTCTGGATGAGGGCGAAGGGATTTGCTATTGGTACCACGCTGTTGACGTGAAGCCAGATGGCAGCGAGCAGAAAATATTTTCCTCAGAATTTGGGGATGATTATGATGCTGTTCCAGCTTACGAGCAGATTTATGCGCTGGCGGGTCCTACTCAAACCTATCGCGTAACGGGCGACCCGCGCATTATAAACGATATCGAGTTGACAGTCAATCTGTTTAACAAGTATTTCCAGGACAAAACGGACAAAGAAGGATTTTTCTCACACATTGACCCAATTACTCTCAGCCCTTACTCTGAGACTTTAGGCCACAACCGCGCAAAGAAGAACTGGAACTCGGTAGGTGACCATGCCCCAGCCTATTTAATCAATCTTTGGCTAGCAACTGGCGAGGAAAAATACGCTGATTTCCTTGAGTACACATTTGACACCATTGAAAAGCGGTTCCCGGATTACGACCATAGCCCATTCGTTCAAGAACGTTTTCATGAGGATTGGAGTCATGACACAACTTGGGGATGGCAGCAAAATCGAGCAGTCGTAGGTCACAACCTTAAAATTGCCTGGAACTTGATGCGGATGAATCACCTAAAACCAAAAGAAAAGTATGTCGCCCTAGCCGAAAAGATTGCAGAAATCATGCCTGCAGTTGGCAGCGACCAACAGCGTGGAGGGTGGTACGACGTCGTAGAGCGCATACTACAATCAGGACAAGAGGTAAACCGCTTTGTCTGGCATGACCGCAAGGCTTGGTGGCAGCAGGAACAGGCTATCTTAGCCTACCTCATCCTAACTGGCTCATTGGATAAACCTGAGCATCAACGGTTGGCACGTGAATCAGCAGCTTTCTATAATGCTTGGTTTTTGGATAATGAAGCTGGTGGTGTCTACTTTAATGTTTTGGCAAATGGGGTTCCCTACCTGCTAGGAACGGAGCGAGCCAAGGGTAGCCACTCCATGAGCGGTTACCACTCGTTCGAGTTGGCTTACTTGGCTACAGTTTATACGAACTTGCTGATTACTAAGCAGCCAATGGATTTGTACTTCAAGCCAAAATCGGGTGGCTTTAAGGACAACATCCTGCGGGTTGCACCAGATATCCTGCCACCTGGCAGTGTGCGTATTGGCGAAGTATGGATTAACGGGCAAAAGCATTCCGATTTTGATGCTGAAAGCCTGACAGTTAAACTACCATCCTCTCAAGACGAATTGAAAGTTCGAGTGAGACTTCTACCGGCTCAAGTATTTTTTGACGTAAGCGTGTTGGAAGTAACTGATGGTACTGCCAAGATATCCTTAACTGGATTATTGGATGCAGATGCTGTGCCACGTTTTCAGGAAGAGTTGACCAAAGCAACACAAAAGCCAGTTAAACGCCTCGTTTTACTGCTACAAGACCTAGAATGTATAACCACTGCTGGTATGCGGGCCCTCATTTTCATCAAGCAAAAGCTGGGCGCTGACGTGGAGTTGTATGTCATTGGCGCACAAGTACAAGTGGAGCAATTCTTGAGGGTGAGTGCATTCTGCGAAGGCATCATAATGGCAGATAAGTATGAAACTGCCGAGCTGGCTAGCGTGTAGTTAAGGTGTCGCATTTGGGGGGTGAAAAAACCAAGAACCGTCGAAATTACCCCACAAATCAACTGTCGTTACCCGGACATCTTACCTACAAAGGCAATTTGACCTTTCAGGTAAGCCTTCGGCACACCTATGGCTGACGCCACGGCTTTACCGAACGGTGAACGCAGTCCCCTGTGGAGGGAAACCCTCCTTCAAGGCTGTCTCAGCGCCAACAAGGTAATTCCAAAGAATCCCAACGAGTGGGTAAGGTTGTCCGGTTTTTTCTAAGATACAAGCTGCGATGGCAGCCTGCACAAAAAGGTCATGATTTCCGTCTCCTGGCAACAAGCTGGACCTTCTGGCACGGAAAGAGTATCGATTTGATCGCCACGTTAACGAATGAGGAAATATTATGGCTAAGCCTGTTTTAATTACAATAGATGACGATCCAGAAGTTCTACGGGCGATCGAGCGCGATTTACGCCGCGAATACGGCGAAAATTTCCGCGTGCTACGCGCAGACTCCGGTCATGCGGCCCTAGAGGCGCTGAAAAAACTGAAACTGCGTAACCAGCCAGTAGCTTTGTTGTTAGCAGACCAGCGGATGCCGAACATGACCGGTGTAGAGTTCCTTGAACAGGCGATGGAAATCGTCCCAGACGCCAAACGCGCTTTACTTACGGCGTATGCCGACACTGATGAGGCTATCCGTGCTATTAATAAGGCCAAGATTGATTATTATTTGATGAAGCCGTGGACTCCCCCGGAACAGGGTTTGTTTCCAGTGCTTAACGATTTGCTTGAGGTTTGGAAAAAAACGTTCCTCCCGTCGTTTGAAGGTGTTCGTGTGATTGGCGATCGATGGTCACCCAAAACACACCAAGTCAAAGATTTCTTGGCTCGCCATCATATTCCTTATCAGTGGCTGGACATTGAGTCAGAAGAGGGGCGCAAGTTGTCTGCGGACGCTAACCCTAATGAACTAAAACTACCACTGCTGCTCTTCCCCGACGGCTCACATCTTTTACAGCCAACGAACATCCAAATTGCTGAGAGAATCGGGCTGAAAACGCGTGCCGTAATGCCGTTTTACGATGTGGTCATTGTG
Source organism: Scytonema sp. PCC 10023 (assembly GCF_963920835.1). NCBI lineage: Bacteria > Bacillati > Cyanobacteriota > Cyanophyceae > Nostocales > Scytonemataceae > Scytonema > Scytonema sp. PCC 10023. The sequence continues at coordinate 7,797 of NZ_CAWUDP010000153.1, read as the reverse complement.
GGTGCTGGTCCGGCTGGTCTAGCCGCAGCGGTGTATGCTGCTTCCGAGGGGTTGCACACCATCATGATTGAAAGAGAAGCTCCAGGAGGACAGGCGGGAACCAGTTCCCGGATTGAGAATTATCTCGGTTTCCCGTCCGGACTAACTGGGGGAGATTTAGCCAGACGTGCTGTCGCACAAGCTCAGAAGTTCGGAGCCGAAATTCTCGCGCCGCAAGAAGTAACTAGCCTTCGTATAGACGGTCAATATCGATATGTGACCCTAGCAGATGGCTCAGAATTAAGCTGCCACACCCTAATCATCGCAACTGGCGTATCGTATCGCAAGCTTAAGGTGCCTGGTAGTGACAAACTAACAGGAGCTGGCGTGTACTACGGAGCAGCAATGACCGAAGCAATGGGCTACAAAGGCGAAGACGTATTTATTATTGGGGCAGGCAATTCAGCTGGGCAAGCTGCCATGCATCTTTCTAAGTACGCTCGCTCAGTGACTCTTCTCGTACGCGGGGATTCACTCAAGAAAAGTATGTCTAAATATCTGATCGATCAGATCGAAGAGATGAACAATATCCTAGTAAAGGTGTTAACCGAAGTTACTGAAGTGTTCGGCAAAGACAAGCTTGAGGCAATAACCATTGCTAACTCAGCAACTGGTGAAGTCGAAACTGTCCCCGCCTGCGCCCTTTTCACCTTTATCGGTGCAATGCCACGCACCAACTGGTTGCAAAATATTGTAGAGAGAGATTCAAAGGGATACATCCTGACTGGGGCTGACGTTTTGCATGGTGAGATGTACCCGCGAGGATGGACACTACCTCGGTCTCCCTATCTTCTCGAAACTAACGTACCGGGAATTTTCGCGGTAGGTGACGTACGCTATCAGTCAGTGAAACGAGTTGCCTCAGCGGTAGGTGAGGGTTCGATCGCTATTCAATTTATACATCAATATCTCTCATCCTTGTAGAAACATTTAGGTTTTAGCCATGCTTGAGTTGTTACATAAAATACCCCTGTTTCAAAACTTGACTGAGAATCAGCTGATGTGTTTGATGAACGGCACGCACATCCGGCTGAATCCAGGAGATTTGCTCTTCAAGCAAGGAGAGCCCGCAAAATGCTTTTACGTGGTATTTGAAGGAGCAATCCGGCTGACACGAGAGATTGGTAACCAAGAAGTTGTTTTAGCTACATACGACGCTGGTACATTTTTTGGTGAAGTCCCTCTTCTTGCGGGCACACTTCATCTTGCAAGCGGGCAAGCAGTAGGTGAATGTCACGTGTATTGTTTACACGAGGAAGAGTTTTGGCAGATGCTTATGTTCTGCCCATCGGTGAGACAAGCTGTTCTCGGTTTTATGGCAAGCCGAATGCAAGAGTTACAGATGTTGTCTCACCAACACGATAAACTCATTTCCTTAGGTACACTAGCTGCCGGTCTTGCCCATGAACTGGGTAATCCAACAGCAGCGGCACGTCGGGCTACGGGACAATTGCACGATGCGGTAAATGTCTTGCACAACCTCTCGCTTGAATCTATTGAACAACACTTCACCTCAGCTCAACTAGAGTACCTCTTGGAGATCAAGCGTAAGGCCATTGAACAAACCGCTCAACCCTGCAATTTCGATCCTTTGGTTCAAATTGATTTGGAAGATGAACTAACGGACTGGCTGGAATCACATGATGTTGCTGATGGGTGGAAATTTGTTCCAACCCTGGTTGCAGCCGGAGTTAACGTTCAGCAGTTAGAAGTGATTGGCGAGCAGGTGAGCGCCAATGCACTTAGCGGTGCACTGACTTGGCTAGAGGCAACGTTGGCTATAGCAAGTGTGTTAAATGTCCTCGATCAGGGCGTTACTCGCATTTCTGAGCTTGTCAATGCTGTCAAGGCCTACTCGTATATGGATCAGTCTCCACTAAAGGAGATAACTGTTCATGAAGGTATCGAGAACACGCTCACTATTTTAAGCTATAAACTTAGAAAACACCGTATCCAAGTGATGCGTGAATACGAGCAGAAGCTGCCAACTATTGAGGCCTACGGAAGTGCACTGAATCAAGTGTGGACGAATTTGATTGACAACGCCATTGACGCTTTGGGCGAGGGGGGTACGATTTGGGTGCGTACATCCAGTGCCCAAGATTGCATTACGGTGGAAATTGCGGATAATGGACCAGGCATTCCCCCTGAAATTCAGTCCCGGATCTTCGATCCGTTCTTCACAACTAAGGGTATCGGTGTAGGGACAGGGCTAGGTCTAGAGATTGCCTATCGGATTGTAGTAGGTCAGCATAGCGGAGAGATTCGCTGCTTTTCAAAGCCAGGCGACACACGCTTTCAGGTTACTATACCCATTCGCCCGTTTCAAGAAATAAACAAATGTAAAAGTGAAGCAGCGCTTACTTGACTAGAGTGCATAAAGGAGAATGAATGACTATCGAGTGTACACATCTGAGTCAGCTACAACCAGTCACACCCAGTGCTGATGGCTGTCAGGAATGCTTGGCAAGTAGAGACACCTGGGTACATCTGCGGATCTGCTTAATTTGCGGGCACGTTGGTTGCTGCGACTCTTCCAAGAACAAGCACGCCACCAAGCACTTCCACAGCACCGGTCATCCCCTCGTAAAGTCTTTGGAGCCCGGTGAGAACTGGGGCTGGTGTTATGCCGATAAAACCTACGTGTATTTATCATCGGTCATTAACTAAAAAAATCTGAGGCTTTACAAGTGAAAACCTGGTTGCAACCTCCTCGCCTACGCATTAATGCAGAAAGCGAAGAAGAAAACGGCCGCGCTACTTGGCTGGAACTGTTCTATGACTTGGTGTTTGTGGTAGCGGTCTCACAAGTCGCCCATAACCTTAGCGAAAATATTTCTCTATCAGGATTTTTCGGCTTTGTGTTTCTGTTTATACCGATTTGGTGGGCATGGATTGGCACTACATTCTATGCCAACCGATTTGATATCGATGACATAGGTCATCGCTTGCTGATTGGTGTGCAAATGATCGCGATCACCGCCTTAGCAGTGAACATACACCATGGCTTGCGCGAAAGTTCAGCTGGCTTCGCCCTTTCCTATGCTGCTGGAAGGGTCGTGCTTGTCATCGAATATCTGCGTGCTGCAAGGCACATTCCCCTAGCGCGTCCACTGGCAACTCGTTACGCACAGGGTTTTGCGATCGCTGCCGCCCTCTGGCTGATATCAGCATTTGTACCCATTCCATTGCGTTTCGGCTTTTGGGCATTGGGATTAATCGTGGATTTCGCCACGCCGCTCAGTGCAAAACGCTTGCAGCTAGGGCTAACCCACCACGTCGAACACTTACCGGAGCGTTTCGGGCTGTTTACCATAATTGTCCTAGGCGAAGCAATTATAGCGGTCGTCAATGGTCTTTCCAATCAGAAATGGGATGGTAAGAGCGCGATTGCCTTCGGCACAGCCCCTTGGGCAATTGCCGCAGTATTCGGCTTTAGCATCGCTTTTAGCTTGTGGTGGATCTACTTCGAGAACATCGGTAGCTCAGCTCTGAGGTCTGTTGGTGCAACTGGTCGAATCGGGGTTTATCAAATCTGGCTTTACGGGCATTTACCGCTGGTTATTGGACTTACTGCTACCGGAGTTGGCGTGGAACACATTGTATCCAGTCAGCCTAGTGTAGCACTGCCCGCTCCAGAGCGTGTGCTTCTCTGTGGCGCAGTAGCCCTGTGCTTGCTGGCTCTAGCTCTTCTGCATCGTACTGGAGTTATACGCTACTGTAAAGTCCGTTCCAGGTTCCGCCTTCGCTCTGCGGTTGTCCTTCTTGTACTTGCTATAGTTGGCAAAGGCTTGTTGCCCATTGTGGTAATCGGGCTTGTAGCTTTAGTCTGTGCTGTCCAAGTCATTCAAGATTTGTATCAAAGCCGGCCCTCAGTCGCTTGATGAAACTCGATTAAAGTTATAGCGGTATTTTTAGCTACTGCCACCAAGGCAGTAGAAGGATACGCCCGCGTCCCTAAATGCCTGCAGACCAAATCAAAAAAATGCTCGAAGTTGCTCCCAAGTACGGAATCGAAATATTGTAGTTATCAGCCATGAAAACCATCAATCAGAAAACAACAAAAGTCAACTATGCATCCCGCGATCGCAATGGAAAAGCAGTATTCTACGTTCTCCTGTGGAAAAGAAAAGGTATCACTTTAAACATGTTTGATGACTACTGGCGCAATGTACATGGCCCCGTCTGCGCTAGATTACCAGGTCAATACCAATACTGGCAATTCCACCTGGCTCATAATGAAGGCGGTATGTGGCCCACTCTGGATGGCATAGATTATAACTGCCCAGAATCAGACCAGTTCGATGGCATTGCCGAATTAACCTTTGCAACAGTTACCGACCGTCAGACTTGGTTCAATGCCGCTGCTATTCTGATGGATGACGAATACAACATCTTCAGCAAAGCAATTGGATACAATACCAGTCCTGGCAATTCTCAAACTTATGTCGATGGCATTCCCACAGGCGACCCCAACGGAGAGTTAGGGATTCTGAAGTTTCACGTCATGCTCAAAAAAACAGATGGCGTGAGTGTGGAAGCCTTTCGCAAATACATGACAGACAACTTTGCCCCCGCTATTGTCAAGAGTGATTCAGTTCTCAAGTTCCGACTGCATCTGTTTGAAGAAGTAGACAATTCCAGACCAAATGCACCAGGGGTCATTCATGTTGAACCCTTAGAGAAGCAATATCAGGCTGCTTTTGAAATTGCCTTCTCTAATCCCCTGGATATGGCTAACTTCTTTACGTCCCCTGAGTACGCCTCAACGGTCAATTCACAGCCGAAGTACATCAAACAAATCAACACATTTCCAGAAAGAACAGCTTACACCTTTGTTTACGACGGTCAAATGACCATAGCGGGTCAGCGGAGTTCAACGGTCGCGGAACTGATTACAAATATTGGCGCAATCAATCAACTGAAGGAGAACATCACTTCTCTTATGCTTGGTCATCAGCAACAGGTTAAATCTGAGTACCGAACAGCATTAGGGACTTCCAAATAAAAAATTATTCTAGGGTCAGGCAAGACTATAAAACTCAAGTTGCTAGAACTATGTCCAATACACAACTCCTAAAGAAAAAAATCGGGAACTGTAAACCTAAAAACCGCCTTTTTTTAGTCCTGTCTTTTTTTGCTCAGAGTGCTTGGCTGCATCAGAAAATCTACTTAATTAGTAGACAGTCAGTTAGGATGAACATAGTACTTAGCTGCTTGGGGTCTTGCCTGCTTGTTACAACAGTGGCAGAGGTTCCAGCCTTTGGCGCGGAGCGGATTTCTTTCGTAAAGGGTGCCTTGCAGTTCTCCCTTTCAATTGAGGATTTGGAGTTATACGCTAAGGAAGGCAAAATGACGGATAGATTTGCCTTTTACGCTAAGCGTATCAATCCGCAACAACGGACTCTACTGCGAGATATTTTACTCAGACGTTTAGAGGTAAATTCTACCAATGTTGCTCAGTTTACTTACTCGCCGATTGGAGTAAACTTCCTAGAACTTCTAGGACAGGTTTTGCAAACACAATCTGGTCAAAATGGCTTTTACGCACTTAGAGCCGCTTGCATTTTAGCTGCTAGAGATGCACAAGGCTTGACAATACTAAATATGTTACGTAGGTTTCCTAGTGACAGTATCCGGATTGACGCAAACCGCAGTCTCCGAATGTCCGCAGAGATGGCACAACTCTTAAAGCAAAGAGAAGCTATCATCGGGAAAATTCTGCGGCAGTCAAATAGCGAGGCGACCTTTGCAAACCAAATAAATTTTTCTTCAAAAGCTGATTTGTCGCTTTTAGGAGCGTTTACCTGGCAGAAAGAAACACTGACCCTCAATGACCGCAACCGAAATCGTGTTTTTCCTGTTGATATATACCTCCCCCAAACTCAAAACCAAGGAACAAGTGAGCAATCAGCTCCGGTGATTGTAATTTCTCATGGTCTGGCTTCAGACCGCAATACTTTCGCATATTTAGCTCAACATCTTGCATCTCATGGTTTTGCAGTAGCTGTGCTTGAGCACGCTGATAATGCCCAACGATTTCACCAATTTTTTGCTGGCATTGATAAGCTACCGCAACCAACCGAACTCATCAACCGCCCTTTGGATGTAACGTATTTGCTGGATGAACTTCAGCGTCGGTCTCAGTCCGAACCAGCTTGGCAAGGTCGGCTAAATCTAACCCAGGTGGGGGTGATTGGTCAGTCTATGGGTGGCTACACCGCTCTAGCTGTAGCTGGTGCGCAACTCAACTTTGAACAGTTGCGTGCAGATTGTGGTCAACTTAAACCTAACGACATATTCTTGAATTTGTCACTACTGGTTCAGTGTCGAGCTACTGAGCTACCGTCGTTGACCTACAAATTGCAGGACAAACGGGTTAAAGCAGTCATTGCCATTAATCCAGTCATGAGTAGAATCTTCGACTCAAGAGGCTTGAGCCAAATTCAAGTCCCTGTGATGCTAGTTGCAAGTCAAGAAGATATTTTTGCGCCAGCAGTACCAGAACAGATTCTTCCCTTCACTTCGCTGACAAACCTGCACAAGTATCTGGTCTTGGTCGAAAAGGGCACCCACTTTTCCATGTTGAGCCCATCAGTTAATGACAGTGGGTTGCCCCTTCTCCCACCAGAGTTGAAAGGTCCAGAACCAGCCTTAGCCAAACGTTACCTAAAGGTATTTAGTGTGGCTTTTGCAAAAACATATGTTGCTAATCAACCAGAGTACCAGTCCTACCTAAATGCGTCCTATGCTAAAGCGATCACTCAAGCACCTTTGAACCTCAGTTTAGTGCAGTTGTTGACAACTACGCAATTAGCCCCAGCACTCAATGCTTCCCACTTGAAACCCTGACGGGGTAACAACTGTGGTTAAAAGCCTTTTCATTTACTACTATGAGAGGTTGAACATTTTCCCACAACATGCGTGGTGTTAATTTTTCTCTTTTCAAATAACGATTAATCCTATCGTGGCTAATCGATTCCAGATGCTCTGCTAAATTAGTCAGAGTATAATTAACTTGACTACTAAGTAAGTATTGACAATAGTCAAGTTTCGTAAATTTCATAGCCCTAATTACTCGCTCCTTGATGCTAGTTCCTTATTCAGAAATACGATTATTTATTATTGCTAGCAGCCACTTTTTCATTTTCTCACACTAGGGTGCTTTCAAAGTTTCCTGCCACTTGAGTGCGATTGCCCGTAAGGGCAGTGCGCTACGCATGCAATCGCTCTTCCACTTTCTTCTTCAGGCGAGGCGAAAAAGCCTAAGCCAAGAGCTTTCAGAGTACTCATCTGTATGCATGTGAGAGCATCAACACTGTGCCACTTGCGTAAGTCCTGAATCATTTTCTCCTATATCGAACCGCTAATACTATGGGCAAGTGATCGCTTGCCCTTAATTGAGATACCCCACCGCTCCATACCCCTCACGCTCTACTGCCTACAGTCACCGTTTCATACCCCTCTCCGTTTGCTCTGGTTGTGACAGTTGCGTAAGTCCTGTAACTATTATCCAATTCGGGGTGATGTTTACCTGTTCCCCGGTCGCAGTAATGGTCATCTAGCAGAAGATAGCGCCGCAAGGATACTTCGGGAAGCGTGTAAGCAAGTGGGGATTATTGGCGTATCAACCCACAGCTTTAGACGTACCGCGCTTACCCAGATGAGCAATGCAGGCATTCCGTTGAGGGTGATTCAGGAGATATAGCTATAGCCAGTCTAATTAGGACGTGGACTATAATAATTGCGATCACTTCT
>NZ_CAWUDP010000152.1:0-17259 GCF_963920835.1 Scytonema sp. PCC 10023 | reverse complement strand
ATGACTGGTGATTGGAGGCTGGCGACGGAGGCTGGCGACGGAGGCTGGCGACGGACTAGGCTGGCGACCGAGGCATCTCAGTACAGCAGTAACAATGAAGGCTGGCGACGGACTGTTTGTACTGAAAAGAAGTTATTGAGAAAAATATTCCTTATTGAGAATAAACTTTTGGGATTTGAAAATTGGTGCGACTGGAAAGTTTCTATAGCCTCTCGCCCAAATTTTCCCCACGGCAAGAAAAAAAAGGTTTTGGCGGGGTAGGCAATCAGGCGATGAGGCGATCGCAAGAAGGCGGGCACTCCGTGCCATCGCACTCTTAGTATCCACAACAAAATCCCCCACAACCACATCGGGTTACGGGTCAACTAGTTTGTGCCACCGCTACAGCTGCGAATCATCGGAGCTATCGAATCATCGCAGCTACCAAACCATCGGAGCTTTTACAAATCATCGGAGCTAGCCGGACACCTCCGAACATTACTCACACCCCACAAGCATTTTGCTGCTTGACCCATTCCGCAATTCGAGTTTTAACTTGGGAATCTGTAATCAGCCGCGATGCTTCTCGAAGTGCATATGCGGGGATAGAACCGCGAATGTCTGCTAAGTCCTTGGAAGATTCGCAAATTTGCAGCGTATCAGCTAATTCTTGCAATGATTCGGGTGACAACCATTCTTGGCGCGTTGCCTCCTCTGCCGCTGCTGCTTCCTCAGCTTGCCGGCTTGCCTCCTCCTCTGCTGCTTTCTGCTCATCAGCCTTACGTTTCAATTCGGCATCGCGTTGCAACCAAGCCTCAAAAACTAGTTCGCGTCCATCCGATAATGGAATCGGTAACTTGCTGCTGTCCAAAATTAGTTTGTTCGTTTCTGGATCACGTTGGAATTCTGGTGCTGGTGAACTATAAAGACGGACTTCCGCGCCACGCTTCCCTTTGCGGGAATAACAAACCATTCTATGCCCGATGAGTCCTAGTAAAACTTGAACAAGTTCAATTCGTTTCTTCGGGTTTTTAACCAGTCCGCCAAGGTCGCAACCAAGCGTTAATTTGATGTAATAGAGATTGTTAGCAACTTTTTCAACGATATCTTTGATGACATCATGCTCATTGTGAAATCCGGTATCGGTATAGAGCCGACCGATTCCAAAAAAATCTAGTCCTGCAACTTTAAGCCCAATAAGTGATTTATTGCTATCGGGAATAAAATAATCACCCGCACCAGTAACAATTGCCTTTTCGGCTGTTTGTCCGTCTTTGAATTGCAGATACTGCCTGCCTGCATCCCAGAAGTAGTGCAATCGAAGTTTGCTACCCCATCGATTGTCATCCTTCTCTACTAGCCCTGGACTAACGGGAACAAGGTATTTACGCTCAAGCGCTCCCTTCCGCAACTGCAAAAGCTCGTCAGTTTTCCGCTGCTGCTGCTTACTCAACTTTTCATATTCTGTGTCCGGCAAGCTGTCAGCCGCCGAAACATCTTCCCGATATTTTTGGTAAACTGCATCACGTACTGCCGTTACCTCGTTCTTTACCCTATCTGCTGAACTGTCGCTGTCGCCTTGGTTATCTTCCTCCTCCCCTTCGTTAGCAACTACTCTATCCTCCCAATCAAGAACGATGTGACCTTCTTCCTCTGAATCTTTGAGGATAGTTGCCTCATATCGCCACATTCCCGCGTTGATGACTGCCCCAAGCTTAGCCCAAGCATCCAGGCAAGGTGCAGAGAAGTTCCCGTCTGGCATCTCCAATCCGGCTTCTGACAACTTGGCTCGGTTCGCCTTGTCCAATTTTTTCTGAGAAGCGACTAGCCCTGCTGGAGTGGTTGAACGATTGCCAACAAAGTTAATCCCCTGACTCTTGATCCAAACATACCGGGGAACCGGAGGACGGACACGAGCAAGGTTTTGTCTTGCTCCGTCAGCTGTCTGTACGCCTTGCCCAATCAGCCAAACTCCATCAAAATGTTCTACATCAATACTGACGCCAGTTTCGATTGTTGGGCTGCTAATCACTAGGTCATAGTTTGTGACAATTTTATCGAGGTCTTGGGTGCAGCCGCAAGCTTCATGTTCTGGGTTGGCTACGCTTTCGCTGTCAACTCGGAGAATTTTTAAATGGGGATATTTGCCCTTAAAGTACTGCTGCAATACTTGACTCCCCCATTTGCTTTTTGCTCGCTGCCCGCTAACGCAAAGCAATGCTTTCTCCCCAGCCTGCAACCGCTTCTCAAGTTCGGCTATCATCCCTGCTGGATTCTTCCCACCAAATCTGTAAATTGTCCAAGGCTGAACAAATTTATATTCATTGACTAGAATAAACCGCGCGGGTGAAAAACCTAACAACCCCTCAATAAAATCAACGGCAGTATCATTTAAGTCAGCATCTGCAACGATAATCTTGCCGCCAGTTGCAATTACAGTCCTTAGCAGTTCTTGTAGGGTTTTGATGATGGCAACCCGGTCTTTTTTGCAAGTGTCGCTGCTGAGTAGATGCCATAAAACTTGCTGAATCTCATCAATAATAACCCAAGCCCCGCGCCACTCTTGCGGGTTGAATCTGGCTTGGCTTGATGCGTGTAACGAATCAACGCATAATGCATAGCCAAAGAGTGAGCCTTGATCAAGACTCTTCACTTCGCTAATAAATGGAATATTTAATCTATCCGATGTCTGTATTCCTAATTGGATACGATGAGTTATCAGCAACGTTTTGCGTTCACCGCTGCTGACTTGTGGAGCGGTTAGCCAGCGAAACCACTCGGTTTTGCCGCAACCTTTGGGCGCTTTAACAGCAATTAATTGAGCGTCGTGAGGTGGTAGAATTTCCCCAATGTAGCGCTGATTTATCACCATGTCTGGTGTGTAGGTCAGTTGCCGCAGCTGCTGACTAGACCATTCATCAAAGGTTAGGGCACCTCGGTATAGCTCGTCAAATTTCCCCCGACCAAAGGCAACTAACACATCATCAACGCCTTTACCCATTGCCGCAAGCCAGCTAATGACTTTTACTTGGCATTTTTGGAAGAGAAACAACTTTGCAGTTTTAGCGAGTGCTTTGCTTACACTGCGAGCGCTTTGGCGTTTTGAGTCCTGGTCAAAGCAGAAGTAAACCCGTCTCCCTGGTTGGGCAAACACTTGCAACTGGGGGATTAAGCTAGCCATGCCGTCAGGGTTCCCGTCCTCATCTTTGGGCTGTCTAAGTCCGTTCCAGACTCCGGGTAGTGCCACCGCAACATAACCGCAACTGAGGATAGCTGCTGCCTTTTTTGCTCCCTCACATAGAATAATGGGAATTTGCGGATGGTCTAGAACCCATTTCCAGAAAGCGCTGTGGGGTAAGTTCTCGTAGCCATCAGGCAGTGCCACATTGTACCGACGCGCGACTAACTGCCATAGCCGATGGGGAATCTTTAGAGCAAAAATTTCTGTGGCGACTTTTTCAGGATGCTCGTATTTGCGATGCTTCCCTTTTTGCTCATCAAACTTAGGATTATTTGGCTTAAAGCATCCCCAAAGTGAATCCTCGCCTGCCAAGACATCGACCCCATTACACCACCATCCACCATCACCCAAGTGGTGGTATCGTTTCAAGATACCAGAGGACAATCTACCCGTGTTCGTCCTAGTCAGTTGTGAGGAGTACAGAAGGTAATCGTAGGGAACGTTACCAGAGAGTGATTTGAGGTTGAGGCTAGTTACCTCTGGATCAACCCCACTACCTTGCGTCCACTCTTGCCAATGTTTTGGCTCAAATCCTTCAGGGGTAGGGTGAGTTTCCTCAAGCTGCTTACACTCCTGTAGCGCTCCCTTACTCCCCTTAGCTATGCTTTGTATTTCCCTTAAAGCCTTGCGTAGCGCGACTTTCTCTTTACCTTGGGTGCTAAGCTTGCCGAATCCTCTGGAGGTATTCATGACGCACCCCCACAAGATTGAGCGTAAGCCAAAACGAAAAGTGCCGTATCGCCCGAAAACCCTGACTGCTCAAGCAGTTCTAGCGCTTCAGTTAATCGGCAGTCAGCTATATATGCGAATAGTTCGATTGTTCGAGAATCTTGAAATTTGGTAATTCTTGGGATATGATAGACTGAGTTCTTTTGGAACTGCGCCGTGCTTTTCGAGTGTGCGGCGTTTGCCATTTGAGACGCTCCTTGGTTTTTAGATTTGGAGCAGTCCCAGACTTTTTACAGTGAAGCAGTAACTTTGGTAATTTAATTACCAGAATTTCAAGCTAGCAAAAATTCAAGGGAAAATTCGAGCTAGAATGGTGTCAAGACATTTAATGCATTGCTGGTTTGTTCAAATCAGCTTTGGGCATTGTGCTTCACTGCTGCAAAAGCCTGGGCTACTACAAATCAGCTAATTTTTTATTAACTGATTAATGTAATTATTTTGTCATAAAGATTTGAGTATTGGGCTTGTCATTTGACCAATCTATTGTGTTTTTGCACAGATGTGAAGAAATGTTAATGTGAAGAAATGTTAAGAAGATGGACGATATGAACCGCCCTCTTTTACCGTCTCAAGTTTTTTCCCATTTTCCCAGGCATAACCTCTCATGTTTCTGTAATGACGATGGAGTAAATCACTTAAATTTTCTCGTTTTCGCTCATAATCTTGAATTTTGAGTTTGAGGAGTTTGTCTTTACGGCTTTGTACTCCCATGCGACAAGCATTAACACAAAAAATTTCTAGCTCCTTAAATAACTGAAAAGGCTTAGCAAGTGCTTTTACATCTTTCTCATGCTGAGACATCTGCTTAGGACTGAGCTTACCCTCGATTAACTTCTTGGCTTGGAGTCGTAATTGATACATTTTTCGGGGTTTAAAATCGTGTCTCCCTATCTTGCATTGCCAGTATTGTGCCCCCGCATCTCGCTGCATGATGTCGGCTAGTGTTTCACCTGGCGTCCGAAAAGGGAAATCTTCAGTGTAATAATCGCTATGCCATTGGGCAAATTGACTTAAAATATCTTCCCAACCCCACTGAATAAGCCCATATAAAGAGATGTAATAATCTGTGAGATGCCCATAAAGTTCTTTCTCTTCATCAGGTAAAGATTGCAATGGGTTAGGATTGCCTGAGAAAAACGCTTTCAAACTTAGATGCGTTTTTTGAAAAACATCTTTAACTCCATACCAATGTTCCTTTTGATCCTGAGTTAGCTCATTCAAAAGATATTCGGGTGGTAAACCATCAAGTTTTTCAAGAATTACTGTCTGGTCTTCTGACGAAACAATTACAGACATATGTTATTTCCTCTCATGTTGAATAGGTTAAGGTTACTCATTCCTCATCCCATCTCCCATTAAGTCTTTCGCTCAAAAGCGTTGAACTATCGTCCGTTTCGGGTACATCGGGATACAAATATTTCCCGATGCTGGCATCATCCACGGGAGAAAGCATCGACAAGCTGGCGATCGCACCGCGTACCTGTGACGGCTCAACCTCAAGATACCGTTGCAGCTGCTCAAGATTTCTGTGACCGCTGACTTCTTGAATCACCCGTAACGGTATTCCCGCGTTAGACATCAGAGTTAGCGCGGTTCTCCGGCAACTGTGACTGCTTGCCCCAACAATATCCACTCCTTTACAAGCTTCTCTAAAAATTGCAGCGGCACTATCCTCATGTATATGCCCCCGTCCCCATCGACCTGGGAAGAGATAGCCATCATCGGTTTTTGCAGGTTTGTACTGTTTAAGATAACGCTGCAAGTCGTCTAATACGGGAATGGTGCGAGTTGCCAGCTTCCCTTTAGTGTTGCTCTTGCGGATAATCAATTCAGTTCTTACCCTCCCTTTTGAGTCGTACACGTCCTTAATTTTCAGGGTTACGCATTCCCTGATACGGCAAGCAGTGTAAAGCATCACAGCACACAGGGTTTTGTCCCTAATGGTAAGCAATCCCTCGGTAAATAACCGCTGGATTTCTGAGGTGGATAATACCTTTGCTTTACCATGTCGGTCAATCTTCATGGGTCAACTGCTCAACCGTTGGCTGAATGACGACCTCCTTTCCCCTCTCCCGCGTCCACCATTTTGGCTAGTGACTCCTCATCGAAGAAGTTCAATGCTTCAGCTAGCTGCTGAAACTGGCTATACTTCTGGTCTGCGTACTCACTTGGCTCCAAGTTCAAAAGCTCACAAAACTTTACATAATCTATTCGCCAGTGCAGGTTGGCGATTGCCGCAACAAATCTACTAGCTAATTGCTGCGCTTCTGATGCTGGTTTCGCTGGCTTTCCATCGTGGTTGTAACTTCCGCCGCACTCAGTCATGACTCATTAACCCTGTCTTCCATTGCCCGATTGCCGTAGCAAGTATTCCCAAATTGTCCGAATCTCGGCTTGCCAAGTTTGGCGGTCAATGGCTGCTTGTTGGCGGTCTTGTGCTGCTTGCGCTCTGTCAGCTGCGGCTTGCTCAACAAGATTGTTGACGTTAGCGGTTAATGCGTTGATAGCATCGCTTTGCGCCAATACTACATCGCCCATGTCAGCAAACACCGATTCTAATCGGCTTAAACGTGTTTCTATTGGCTCCGGTTGGTTTGTGGTCATGTTGCTCCATTTTTTGATTTATCGTAGTTCGTTGCGTTTATATGGATTTGGGAACTCGTCCGGGTAGCACTCTCTTATATATTGCTCAACCACAAACGCTGCCAAGTTTGCCGTTGCTCTACCCTCCATATCGGCTCGTTGTTCCAATAATTCATAGATTTTTGCAGGTAAAACGATAGTGGTTCGTTTAGTCCCTGGAACCTTGTCGGGCATTTCTATAATTTGCGCTTGCATATTTCAACATTTTATTATGCGCTGATTGAGGTATATCATCAATTTACTACACAGAATTCTATGTTTTAAGCATAGAATGTTATGTTTAACTGATTGTTTGACATCGACTGCATAAGTTAACTGCATAGAATATTATGCTTATAGCATAGGATTAAGTGCTAGTTTATGAAATGTGAGCGCAAACAGAGGGACGTGGCGCACCCGCAAGAGAAACTAGCCAGCGCTCACGCACCAAGCCACTTACAAGACGCATATGCCACGCAAGAAGAGAGAAGCTATTCCCGAGTCCGAGCCAATCTCGGTTTTACACGGACCGATTGAGCCATCAATTGAGTTGACCGATCCACCAACTGTTGAGCAATTGCCGATAGAGCCTGAGTTAGACCCATCTTCATGCAGCCGAGATTTCCTCACAGCCAGTGTTGAATCGGCGCAAGCATCCATCTCACAACTATTTGAGAAGCAAGCTGAATTGAGAGGTGCTGAGGTTGCTGATACCGTGTTTGATGCTTTTGAATCAGCCTTCATTTCTCGGTTAGAGCAACGTTTACAGCCTTTTGTGGACGTGCTAATACCCGAAATTAAAGACACCCACACCCAACTGAAAGAACGCACCACAGCCCGATTAGAACGCCGTCAATCAGCCTTTGACCGACTCAAACAGATTGCTGCAACCGTAACCGATGAATGCAAACTATTACCATCTGGCAACGAGTTTGTGGTAGCTGTCGGTGAATTTGTGACTTGGGAACCAATTAAGGAGAACGACTAATGCTTACCCATCAACAAACAGCGATTTTAGAAAATGCTTGGGAGATTTTAGACAAGCTCCGCCATTGCCGCGACTTCAACGAGAGTCATGACCTCACCGTTGGGGATGCTTGCGCGGTGCTGAGTGATTTTTTGGATTGGTGCTACGAACGCGAACGCCAAGACAACCACCAACAGTCCCTACCACTTGCCATAAACGTCGCATCACTTGAAAGTTTCAACAATCTTTAAGAGGAACCGACCGCAAAGTATCTCACCACAGCGCGGTCGTCCCTAAGCGGTTCTGCAAAGCCCCATAAAGAGCTATACACAAGGATTATATGCCACGAGCCAAGCAATCAGGTAGCCTTACAGGTTCCAAGCACTTCAAAAAACCCAAAGACACCCCACCTTCTACACCGTCGTCCACACCAGAATCTACCCCCACACCGGAGCAACAGACCGACGCCAAAGCACGGGCGCGGTTGAAAGAACGGTTTCAAGATACCGCTAAAACTGTGGGTAATGCAGCACAGGCTGTGGGTAATGGGGTGAAGGCAGTTAACACCGCTGCCAAGACCATCAGACGCGGTTTTGCTGGCGGTAGCAAACTGGTCACTAATTCCTCTACCGATTCCCTCAAGCAAGCCGTAGAGATTGCCCAACAGTACGGCGTTGGGGAAATTGATATCAAAGAGATGCTGGGGACTGACCCTTACCGTGCAGATGCCGATATCCCAGAGATGAAAGCAGTTGACGCCAACAGGGAAAAGCTTAAGATCCAACGTCAGAACAATGCTTTGGAAGTGCGTCACGAAAAGATTAAACAAGGGCGTAAGGTGGTTGCGATCGCCACTGAGCAACGTAAGTTTGTAGGCGACTTTGTAGACTTTTCGACCGCTGGCATTGAAACAGCAACTAAGGTTGTCAAAAATCAGG
Organism: Scytonema sp. PCC 10023; assembly: GCF_963920835.1. Classification (NCBI taxonomy): domain Bacteria; kingdom Bacillati; phylum Cyanobacteriota; class Cyanophyceae; order Nostocales; family Scytonemataceae; genus Scytonema; species Scytonema sp. PCC 10023. The sequence continues at coordinate 8,783 of NZ_CAWUDP010000152.1, read as the reverse complement.
TTGCAGATACCAAGTATCAGATTGAGCAGTCCAAGCTGGAGATGACCGAAGAGCAGCTTATCCAGCAACAGCTTGCGACTCAAGGAACTCTTAACCTCACTGCTTTGATTGAGGAGGAATGGTCTTTGAAGTTCCAGAGTCAGCAAGCCAAAAACGACCGACTCAAGCTTGAAGTGGAAGGAAGTCTCCAAGACAACGAGCGCAAGCGCGAAGAACTCGAAGCCAAGTTGCTTGAAGGGTGAGGGGAGTAAACCAATGACTTTTATCAGCTTGAATGCCCCATCTAGAGGACTTTCTATTGTTGCTGGCTTATTTTGTTTTGCTGGTGTTCTTAGCTACGTTAAAGCGGACGACCGAGCCAAGCCACTGGCTTTAAATATCGCTGTTGGTGCTGGTGTGCTGGCAGTTGGGAACCAATTAATTAGCCAGTGGTGTGAGGATTTAGCGAACTACCAGCTTAAGGAAATTACAACCCAATTGGAGAAAGACCGCGACTCCATCAAACATGACTACCAGAAACAAACCACAGATTTAGTAGAGGTTAAAGCGCTATCAGCTAAACAGTCTGAACAACTAGTGAAACTGGCTGAAGAATTGCAAGCCAAGGACACAGCGGTAAGGTTACTGCAAGATAACCTAGGCAGAATTAAGGCTGAATTTGAGGCTAAAGGACGTGAATTAGACGCCAAGCTACAACAGGACGACACGCGATTTGAAGACCTTCTAGACGAATTTAAAGGGCAATTGGCTGAAGATTTAAGCTCACGCATCTACAAAACCTACAACCAACTGTCTGATAGTGTGGAAGCTAGGTTAAAGCGTGAGGACTACCGAGCCATACATCCAAACCTGCAAGAGTTCTTTGATTCATTGGAACCAAGCTACAACTTTCATTGCAGTTTGGTTAATGAAATCACTACCTTGGATGGTACAGCATCAGAAATTCTCACCAATGCCGTTGACATTTACCACCAAGTTAGTGATGAGATTGCAGCGCTCAAGGTGAGGTTTCGGAATCTGCTTAATGTGGATGAGCGCCGCGCTCTGGACGATGCATACACCACACTGGCTGATTACAGCAAGAAATTCACCCCCATTGACAAAGCTAAGGGTGTCCTGAATGAGTACCGTGACTTTCAGAAAGAGCAATTAGAAAAGCTCTATGGTTCCATCAATGAAAATCAGAATTCACTTGATGAGATGCGCTCACAGGTAGGCGATTTACTCAACCAACTGGATGCTGAACATCTCAAGATTGCCCAACTAAATCAACAGATTATTGACCTTAAAAAACCATTGAAGTGGTCATTGGCTCAGTCACGGGAACTTCAAATTGGGAATCTAATTATTGAGTACTTCTGGCAGACGGGCGTATATCTTGACCGTACCCACAGCCAAGGTGATGTTTATTCGGTCAAACTCTACTTCCAAATAGACCGCAACAGTCGTGCTATTGCCGCCAAGGAACTCAACGAACATTCAGAAGCACTACAGACTTATTGCCGTACCCTCAAGCCTGTGGTCTTTACTTGGGATGGTGATATTGCTTTGATGAGTGCTGAGGTGGTTCTCAAGGATAGACCCAAGAAAGACAGCACCAAGGATGAAATCGACTCCATCTGGATACCCGCCAAAAAGTTTGAAACCTACGTCAAGCGATGGGAACGGGTAAGGATTACCGCTGGTAGTACTGGAGGCAAGTCACCCACAGCTAAAAATCTTGCACTGGCAATCATGAAGAGTCGGAAGGGTCAAGGTGAAATCAGACTCTATGACCCACAACATGGTAGCAAAAAAGATTTCTGGGAGATGCCCAAAGCGGGAACTACCCATGAAGACAATGTGGAGGGGATGAAAGAACTTTGCGACTTGCTAGACCAGCGTACTAAAAGCAGAGGTAATCACCCGTTCGTCCTCTACATTTTTGATGAAATTGACAGCACCATTGCCAAGTACCGCAGTGAAGCTTACACGGTTAAGGATTTGGTGGTGTACTCGCTGTCTCAAGGTAGTCACCAGGACTTAGGGGTCATCTACATTGGTCAGTCAGCAGATGCTAATACCATACCGGGGATGAGTCACAGTCAATGGAACAACGCGATTCAGTTACACATTGGCTCGAATGCTGGCGTGTGGTTAGACAAGGCAACGACTGTGACCAGTGAGGACAAAACTAAACTGCTGAACCAGTACCGCAAGATTCAAGAGTTTTGCGAGCGCATGAATGAGGAGCTAGGTTTAGACATTTACACTGATGCTACTGCTTACCGCTTTGCGCTTGCAGTTCCCCTCACTGGCTTACCTAAATTCATTCAACTACCTCCGTTTGATAGCTACGACTACCAGGAAGTGATGGGGACGGATGTTAAGCCAACATCTACCACTTCACAGTGGGTAGAAATTCAATCCCCTGCTCTTGTGATGCCAACACTTTGCTGTCCCCACTGCCGTAGAACCAACATTAAGAAAAACGGCAAGGACAAGGCAACCAAAACCATCCAGCAATATAAATGCAATGATTGCGGCAAGGGATTTAGTGAGTTAGACGTAATTCCTAACAGTAATTAACAAATATATTGAGTTCTGGCGCTTTAAGCTATCTATCGGGCTAGCCCGAAACCTAGCCCGATAGATAGCTCAGAACCCTTGATTTTACGTGTCCGGCTAGCCCGTCATTTTTTCCTATAGGGGGTACAGCCCGATTAGCCCGATTAGCCCGACTGAGCATGAGTTTCTATTAGCTGAATTACAAACACCAAAAAATACAGTTTCTACATCACATGGAGTTACTGTTAGAAACTATCTCGTTTTTTCCTAACATTTCAATAGCAATAGTAGAGCAAATTTCTCAACAGGTCTAATAATTTCGCACCAAGTTCGCACAAGCTCCGACGTAATACACCAAATCAAAAGTATTGAATCTATGAATCCTACAACCAACGGACACACTAAAACAGACATCGCTACAGCCCAACATACTCCCATCCAAGAGCGAAAAAAATACCCAAGCCAAAGGCAGAATAAACCTGTGGTGATAGACCTAGACTTAGACGCTGGTAGCAGTAGAACAAAATTTGTGATCAACGGATGGGTAGGCAGTTACCCGACAATTTACAAACTCGTGTTGGGCGAATTACCAAGTGGTATCTGTGGCTGTTTCTCTATTGGAAACAAGAATTATGCCGTCGGGCAATCTGCCAATTCTCTCAATGGAACTTTGGTAGAAGGTTACAAAGACAACAAGATTAAAGCACTGGACACTTGGTTAATCGGTGCTTTATGCTCCCATCCCGACTTACTAGAGGAAGTTGCAATTAGCCGAAAGTACAAAGGCAAGCCAGCAAGGATAAAAATCAAGTTGCGCCTACTGTCCCTTAGTTCTAGCAAGCGCAATGACATCGCCAAAATTCTGCAAGGAATTAAGGCGTTCTCTTATGAGGGGTGTGAGTACCAAATTGAATTCATGAACTCAGACTATCTTTACCCAGAAGGCTACGGCGCGGCGCTAGAAGCGTTAAAATCCGTGTCTCAAGATGTTGCTGAATTCAATGTTTTAGATTTGGGTGGAGGTACGTTAACTTACTCCACCTATCAGGTAGGCAAGCGCCCGAAAGCCATAGAACAGACATCTGGAAGTGGTAACGGGATGAAAGCAATCATCGAGCGCTTGAGTATTGCTTTGGCTCGAATTGATAGAGGTGGACTCCAATATAAAAAAGAAAACCTAGAATCAGCTTTGAGGAATTCTAAACCTCTAGGTGGCGGTCAACATTCAGTCAAGTATCGCCACGGGCAAGAATCACTAGAAATTGGGGATACGGTTACTCATGCGTTGAGTGAGTGGGTAGCTGAGTCGCCTATTGTTGAGTCGTTGCTCACTAAAGTCTCTCAAGCACTGCTTAATGGTGTGCCTGTGTTCGCTACTGGCGGAGGAATGGCAATATCAGTGATTGCAGAGTGGATAGAAAAATACGTTTGTCTTGAGATTGAAAATCCCCAGTTCTTTATCTTGAATGAACCGCAAAGCATCAATTTGACTGGACTTAAGCATCTCAGCCCCTAAAACCAAAGGCACGCTAGAAGACGGCTAATTAAAAGCGTGCCTGTTGATGACAACGTACTAAAAAACTCTACCACCATGACACGCTTTCCTAAACGATACGAGTACCGCGAGAGCAAAGCGGGTTTGTTCATTGTAAGTAGCCTTTTAGGAGCCAGCAACGAATGGTTACACTAATTGTCAGTGTTTTTGCCTGAGTTCCAGTAAAAAATCTGGCACTATTACCGAGGTGATAAAAATGACTTCGTGCGAACCTAGAAGAATATCTTAACTATGGAAAATATTAAATGAAAGCTATTAAATCATTTTTGTTTTGTGCAATTACACTTCTACCTTTACTTATTCAACCAACAGCAAAGGCAGAATCTAGACCTGAGTTCTGTCAAATTGATGATGGTAATGTCACTCAATACGTCTCACGATACAATATGTTCGATAATTCAGCACCTACTCCTTTGCGTCCATTTTTGGTAAACTCTAGACCCTATAATGTGACTAAGGAATTAGCGGCTAAACCATTGTTTTACACTGCTCTTGAAGATGGTTCCATTGTTAGCGCTTTTCAGTTAAGGGGTGTTATTGGTAATGTTTCCATTGGAAAGAAAGACGTAGTAACCCAATATATAAAACATTACGAAATCGGAAGCTATGCAGAGATTATAGGGCATTGTATAAACGGTGTTTTTGTAGTACCCCCAAAACAGGAAATATATCAGACTTGGAAATTACCATCAGATACCCAATCAACATTACAAGAAGCGACGATGGGTGTTTTAGGGGAACGCATGGGTAATCTGTTCAGATAATGTGAACGCAACAAAAGCTACCCCAGAATATTAACTTGACCGGATTACGCCACTTGGATCATTAAAGCCAAAGGCACTGGATGATTAGCCGTCGTTCCAGTGCCTTTGTAATTCCCGATACTCTCATAAAGGAATCTCTACAATCATGACACGTTATCCCAAGCCCTACGTCTACCGCGATGATCATGTACCTGGTTACGTTTATCTCATTGAAGCTATCAACGTCACGGGCATAATTCCAGGTAAGTTAGTGCGTCGTTGCAAGATTGGCTTATCGCGTAATCCAGAACTACGGCTACAAAATTTCATAGACAATCAACCGCCGTGTAACTTCCGAATTGTGAAAGCAATCTATGTTCAAGACATGGCAAGCGTTGAGGACGAGTTACACGCTAAATTCAAGCATTGCAACATCAAGCTGGAGAAATCGCGCGAGTGGCATAATTTCAACCCCTGGCAGTATGCAATGGTGCTTTGGGCATTTAGCCGCTACGAGTCACAGCGCATCAGTTTTCAAGATATACCCGTTCGATTGATAGCGGGTGGACTGGTGGCATTGTTAGGAGTGGGGATGCTCATAGGGCAAGCCATGAAAGAACCACAGCCACAGGTACAGCCAAGTGTGGAAGCAATACCAGAACAGCGTTAGAGGTTTTTTCGCTTCACAAATATTTTGCAGTAACTTTATAACTGGTTATTGACTTTAAATAACCGGTTAGTTATTATGTAACTAGTTAAGCAAAAGGAACAAGGCAATGAGCAAAGCACTTGAACAGAAAATAAACGAGCTATTCCAGGCAACCAAGGATTTGAGGAGTTTTGAGGAAATTAAGCCACATTGTGAGCAGTTCAACGAGTGGGTCAACACCAGCACTAGCTACAGTCCAGCAACGCTAGGCACAAAGCTGAGTACTTATGGCTTTTACAAAAAGTTCAACTCAATTCCTTTGGAGCAAGGTAAGAACGCTGAATCCATCCCCAAGCATGACGCTAACGGGAATGTCAAAGGCTACGAGCTAAAACACTATGCTGTACTGCTGTGTGGACTGAATAAAGACCAGTGGAAAGAACGCAACGAAACCACTAGAGTCATCGACCGATTGGGCAATGACCAAGAAGTTGATCCAGATAAATATCTTGAAATTACAGGACAGTTATTAGAAAGCAGTGACCCTCACGAGTTGGCTGTTGGCTTGATTGCCGCAACCGGACGACGACCCCATGAGATTATTGCCCGTGCCAAGTTCTCACCGATTGAGGGGGAATCCTACCAGTTATTATTTGAAGGGCAAGGTAAAAAGCGCGGTGATAAGCCAGTGTTTCAGATTGCTGCTCTTTACCCTGCTGATTATGTAATCAAGTGCCTTACCCGATTACGTAGGGAATCAAGCACCAAGGCATTACTTAAAGAAGTTGCCAACGAGTTCCCCGATGACCTGGTAGCACAGAACAGAGCTTTTGATAATCGCCGTGGTCAGTCGTTGCGGCGTGTGGTTAAGGAATACTTTGGGGATAAGTTTTCTGAAAATCCAGCGCTGGAACTACGAAATGATGATGACCAGAACAACTGTAAAGCGCTTAGGGCTGCTTATGGAGCAATAGCAGTGGAACGAGATTGTGCTAGGTCTACGGGTTCTAGGATGCTTCACTTTGCACGGCTAATGGGGCATTTTGTCAAAGAAAACCCCACAGACAAAGAACTTCAAGCCATCACCACTACACTTGGTTATGCTGATTATTTTGCGTCTAAGCCCGTCAGCTTCCCCTCAGCACCACAGAAGGAGAAGTTAATCACAGTTCGGTCAGGTGAGCAAGATTTTGAAGCAATTAAGAAACTGCAAGCAGAATGGGAGCTACCTAATCAGCAAGCAGTTATCAACCGATTGATTGAATCACATCAGCAAAAAGTTGATGTAGCCAAGGAGTTGCTAGAAGCTAAATCCCGGATTGCCCAGTTAGAGAAACTAGTTAAGCAGTTAGAAGAGCGGAATAACCAGTTAGAGCAGGAAGCAAAGAATATGGAACCACAGCAAGTTACAGTCAATGCCACAGACCTAGAATCCTTAGTTGCAAAGGAAGTAAATCGTCAACTACAGCAAGCACTCGACAAGATGCCAGCAGTCCAAGCTATTCCACAACCAGAAGAACCAGTTACACGCGTCAGCCAGCTAACAAAACCCAGCGTTGTTACCAGAGAGAAGGAATTAACCGACTGGGAAGGCAAGACAAATGAGGAGCTATGGGCAAGCAAGGCAAGCGGTGCTGCTAATGAAAAAATCCGCCGTTCCTATGAAGCAATCTGCTTGTACAACGACAGACTGGCAACTGGAGATAATGACCGATTAGCCATTACTAACCAAGGGTTGAGAGAATTGTCCGGCGTCAATGGCTTGCTGGTTGGGGATTGGATCAAGAGTCATGCTGATGAAGTGATTAGCCATAACAGTAAGTATGGAATGCAAAACAGCAAAGACCCCAGTAAAACCGAAACCTACTACAACAAGCGCCACGGTAAAGAAAAGATTGAGGAAATTCTGAAGCGGGTAAACCAGGAATTTCTAGATGGGCAAGCTAAGGTCTAAGCAATTAACACGCGGTGGATTCAAAATGACAGAACTAGAACTTATCAATTCATTTATTGAAAACAACTTACGAGCTATTGAAGAATTACAAAAACCTTCGCCTAACAAGCCTTTTGACCCCTTTAACCCTAATAGCTTAGATAGAAGTTATTACTTAAAAATGTTCAAATCTAGCTTGAAAAATCTTGAGAAACAGAAGCGCTCTCTATTGCAGCAACAAGCCAAACAACCAAAAACCAAACAGCTTAAAGAATCGCCTCCAGGAAGCGGTAACTACATCAGTGATTGAGTTTCAAAGATAAAGTAAAATTGACGCCATATGACAATAACGCGTCAATTTTGACATGGCATACCACAAAGAGCGTCAGCAGGCTATTGAAATGGCTAAAAAAGGCTATTCATCAAGCGAAATAGCCGAAATAATAAAGACACCTATTAGAAACGTACAACGATGGCTAAGCGCAGCCAGAAAAGATGGAAGCTTAAAAAGAACTGATTTATTACAAATTGCAACTACTGAAATTCAAAGTGATACTCAGCCAATAGTACCTGAACAGGAAGAAATATCAGAGTCGTCGCATGACATACTACCAACTACTTTGGGACTTTTATATGATGCACAATTTCAAACCGATAGATGGGCGCAAGCACTCAAAAAATTGGTGAACGAACATATTGAAACTCATAGAAATGTACGACAAAAAATAGAAGAGATGCTTACAGCAGAACTCAATTCAGAAGAGCCTAGCTTTAAAAAAATTCACGTGCTATCGATAGCGTTGAGCCGTCACTGCGATTCTGAAATGAAAGCCTTCACTACAGGACGAGGTGATATGCTCACACTGAGTCAGGCTGCTACACTTCTGTATGCACAGAATTTTATGGTGTTACAGCAGAGTGCTGTACCTGAGTTAGTGAATCTTATCCACAGCCAAAAAGACGCTTCATAGTGCCTTTAACTGCTCTCGTATATTTTGTTCATAGTAATTATGATCCCCCGTAACCCGATGTGGTTATGGGGGATTTTGTTGTCGATACGCCAGTGCGATCGCCTGATTGCCTACCCATCAAAAACCTTTTTTTTTCTTGCCGTGGGGAAAATTTGGGCGAGAGGCTATAGAAACTTTCCAGTCGCACCAATTTTCAAATCCCAAAAGTTTATTCTCAATAAGGAATATTTTTCTCAATAACTTCTTTTCAGTACAAACAGTCCGTCGCCAGCCTTCATTGTTACTGCTGTACTGAGATGCCTCGGTCGCCAGCCTAGTCCGTCGCCAGCCTCCGTCGCCAGCCTCCGTCGCCAGCCTCCGTCGCCAGCCTCCAATCACCAGTCAT
>NZ_CAWUDP010000151.1:0-17329 GCF_963920835.1 Scytonema sp. PCC 10023 | reverse complement strand
CGCTTTGCGGCAACTGTCCTATCATAGCTCAAAATTTTGAACTCAGCTTTTTGCTACCCCTGTTTTCTTTTCTAAGGTTCCGCCTGCCAAAGCCTTGTTGACTTCACTACTTGGCTGACTATAAAAAATTCCCCCTGCATTTGCTGCATTGGGGGGGGGTGAAGGCGAACTGAACTAAAAGAATGTAAGATATTTCCCAGTTATGACTGTCACTAGACAGTAGTCAACGTGCTTGGCTGTGCCCACTCCTGCGTCAGAGTAACATTGCTAGCTGTGAGTGGAATGCTGGCAGAAAGACCACTATCGCGACTGACTTGGTCAATCGAGGTCAAGCCAAGGGAAACCAGGAGATCCCAAGCCTCAGTTGCAGTGAAAGGGTCTTGAACCTGAATGTCAACGACACCAGAGAGGGTTGGCTCGTTTTGTGTACCACCGCCTTTAGTGGCAAAGTTAAGTCCGGCAAGACCGACACGCGGATCAACGTTGAGAGATTTTTCTAACCCCAACAGGATGATTTCGTCATTATCGATCGCAGGAGGACGACCTACAGAGAATGGATAGTTGTTGTCGTTGGCAACCAAGATGGTCTTTTCGTCAATCACGAGCACATTTTCGATGGTTTGGAAGGGGAAGGTGAAGTTTGTGCTGCCATCTTGATTCAAGTCATTTGGGTCTTGAATATTAAGTAGATCCGCCACTTCTTCTTTTGCCACATATCCATTGGCATCTTTTTGGGACAAGTCAACCTTATATATTTTCTTGAATTTGGCAGTATCTGCCTGTCCATTATCGCGCTCAATCACCAAATATTCATTCTCGTTAACAACGGTAAAGTCGCCGATCGCGTGGCTGGTGTCTTCTAGACGGTAGTACCCAACTAGACCTTCATACTGTTTGCTTGCAACATCAAACTCATAAATTCGCAGGGCATTGTTGGGATCACCGAGAACTGATCCTTCTAGTAAAGGATACAATTTGGTTTTGTCGGGACTAATTGCTAAGCCCTCAAAGCCCTTGGAACCGCCGAGATTAGAAGGTGCAAGACCAGCCAGAACATCGGGGTTATCGGGCGATCGCACAAATTCGCCAGTAATTTGGTCGCGGACTTTGTCGCCTGTGCGAGGGAAATCGGTGAAGTAGCCATCCACACCCAACTGGATAAACTGCCTGTACTCCAGTTCTGGGTTGCCGTTGTAGTCTGCTGCTAGGTATTGGTTTTCATTGCGGAAGGTGTAGGGATGTACCAGCAAACCTGCTGCGTGAGCATCTTGCACTAGAGTTGTGGGAGGTAGGGTGGTTTTGTCAGCGTCGTTGACGACTCCATCTCCATTGACATCATCTGCTCTCCCATCGCCATCGGCATCGACTCCTTGAACCGAGACAATCATTCGCTTCCAGGGACCAATGCCATCAGCATAAGTCGCAATTTCCTGCAAACCTTCGGGTGTCCGTAGGTCGCCATAAGTGCGGGGATCACCGCTCACCACGAAATCATAGGGCTGCCTCTCAATCAGCGTACCGTTGAGGGCAACATCAGTTGCATCCAACAATTGCACCAACGGCACATCTATCTTTTGGTTGAGTTCTTTGAGGTTTCCCACTTCAAATGATTGGATAAACACTCGATTGGGGTCAGTAAACCCAGTTTTCTCCAGAGTTTCAACCAGTGGTTCTTCCAAGGACAAGCCGACAGAATCGTGGTAAGTCGGGTGCTTGGTTTCCGGATAGATACCAATTTTGCGACCTGTTTCGGCTTCTACCTGCTTAACCAGGTTGATCACTTCCTCAAGGGTGGGAACTTCAAACAGACCGTTATAGGATTGATCTCGGAAGGAAAGACGTTCCTTCGCCCGCAAGGTCTTAATTTCTTCTAAAGTGAAGTCGTCAGCAAACCACCCTCTTTCGGTAACACCGTCAATTACCTTGGTAGTATAGCGATCGGCAAACTCTGGGCGAGTTGCTACATCGGTGGTATCAGTGATATTGACTTCATGGCGAGCGATTAACACTCCATCCTTTGTGGAAACTAGATCTGGCTCAATAAAGTCAGCGCCCTGCTCAATTGCCAATTTGTATGATTCTAGGGTATGCTCTGGACGCTCACCACTGGCTCCCCGGTGACCAATCACAATAGGGGGTTGACCATTTAAGGTGTTCAGGTTGTAGTAGTTGGGGGTGGCAATTGGAGCTTCTAACAATTTACCTGTTCCATCAACGTGCAACAGGTAAGGACCAAATTCATCCCCAATCCAAATAGTCCCATCGCCAGCTAAGACAAAGGATTCTGTGTCAAAATCTGCACCTGTTAGCAGACGGTCTTTGGTACTTTCGTTGACGATTTTAAATGGGACTTGGTTATTGGGGTCAGATAACTGGATGTTTTTGAGTACCTTAACACTACCGTCACCCCCTTCTATACCTCGGAAACTGGGATCTACGCGGTTGATTCGTAGCAGGAAATCAGCGCTGTTGTTCTTTGCCCCAAAACCATTGTCAGAAAGGAACCAGAAGGTCTTTTGGTCGGCAAACTGTACGCCACTAAAGCCTTGAACAGGTTGTCCTGGAAACGGAATGGTTCGTCCATTAGTATTACCTGTGATAAAGTTTCCAGAGGGAGAACCCTCAGCAAATGTATCTGCTGGTAGTGAAGCAAATCCCTTGAGTGTTACGTTCGCCATACTTTTTTCCCTTAATTTGTCGCAACCTAATTTGTTAAGCGGTCGCTGTACTATCTGCCTTGAATTGAGCGTTTGTTTGCAGCACAAAATTGAGATTGAATCTCTTTTTTCTGATAGACGCTGGTGGAAACGAAGCTCCTAACACCTGTCAATATTAGAATGTACTGAACCTGTAATATTTAGCTTCTGTACATCTCCATCGAACCTCTCATACGTAGGTTAAGAATAAGAAATGGTTTGATTAAAAATATTATTGTTCCTCAAGTTATGATGATCCCAATTAGAGCTAGTATGACTATTTAAGTGACTAAATAATTCACTAAGGAACTTCCAATTAAAAAAATCTCCAATTTGTACTGACAGAAACAACGGTGGGTTACGGCGCGATGCAAGTCCTGCATGTAAAATCTCAACTGTCGTCGCCTAACCCACCCTACATAATGGATAATTTATTTTTTGGTACTTCCTTTTAACCTTTAAACATGACTTGAAGTTGTAAGACTATCAATATCACACATATTTGAGAGTAAGGATCTAGCTTATCAAGCTGGAACAGAAATGAGACTTGGATGATAAGCTTGTTAACTTTTATTGAAGGTATACTTCATCATAAATTCTGTGATCTACTTAATTAAGTTAGGGCACCTCTTTTTCTAGCCTCTTTAAGAGAAATTAACCAATTTTTTAGGTGGTTAAACTTCTTATCCGAAACGCCCGGAAGTATAGTCGCGGGTACGAGGATCGAGGGCGTTGCTGAAAATTTGAGTGGTTTCTCCAAATTCCACCATTTGACCGATTCGACTTTCGTCGGTGCTGAAGAAAGCGGTGAAATCAGAAACGCGAGCTGCTTGCTGCATATTATGAGTAACAATTGCAATTGTTAGTTCGTTGCGTAAACTGTAGATGAGTTCCTCAATTTTCATTGTTGCAATGGGGTCAAGAGCCGAACAAGGCTCATCCATTAATAAAACTTTTGGTTTAACTGCCAAAGCACGGGCAATGCACAGCCTTTGTTGTTGACCCCCAGAAAGCCCCAAAGCTGATTTCTGTAGTTTATCTTTTACTTCATCCCAGATAGCAGCACCTTTGAGAGCCGATTCGACAATTGCATCTAACTCTGCTCTCGGACGCCATCCAGCTATTTTTATACCGTAGACAATATTATCGTAAATACTCATGGGAAAAAGATTCGGCTTTTGGAACACCATACCTATCTGGCGGCGTAACCGATTTAAGTTCACACGAGAGTTGTAAATATTCTGACCATAAAATTCTACGCTGCCATCTACTTTTACTGATCCTTCTAATTCGCTAATACGATTAAGGCATTTAATGAAAGTTGATTTTCCACAACCACTAGGACCAATAATTGCGGTAACTTGGTTTTCGTAGATGTCCATTGACACGCCTTCCAACGCTTTGGAAGTGCCATAGTAGAAGCGGAGATTCCTGACTTGGATGGCTGGCTTTAACTTACTCATACTGTGCTAGGTACTACAACAAAAACTCACACCGTTGCTGATGTTGTGATTATACGTTTCTCTTTCTAGTGAAGACACGAGAAAGAATACTGATTAACATAATGATCCCAACTAAGACGAGAGAAGCTGTCCAGACTAATGCTGTTTTTTCTGGTGAGGGGTCGTTGTATAAGTTAAAAACTAATACTGATAGCGAAGCTGTTGGACTGATTAAGTCGCTTGACCAATCTAGACTAAACAAAGCAGTAAAAATCAATGGTGCTGTTTCACCAGCAGCACGCGCTACGGCTAACAAAACTCCTGTGGTAATTGCAGGAAGTGCTGCGGTAACAACGACGCGAAAAATCGTCTGGAAGCGAGTCCCTCCCAAGGCGGCAGATCCAAGACGTACAGAGGTGGGAACAAGTTTTAAGGCTTCTTCTGTTGTCAGTACAACAACAGGAAGCATGAGAACCGCTAATGCAAAACCACCTGCGATCGCACTAAATTGCTTAGTGATTAATACAATAACAGCATATGCAAAAATACCTACTACAATCGAAGGAACTCCAGTGAGGATAGACGCGACAAAGCGAACAGCACGACCAATTGGATTTCCTCTACCAATTTCTGATAGAAATATGCCTGTCATGACTCCAGTGGGAACACTCAATAGCACAGCAATTGCTACCATTTCTAAGGTACCAAGAATTGCATTCCCAAATCCATCGTAGAGCACTGATGTTACAAACATTGACGGCTTGAGGCTTGTTATACCTCGTCCGATGATTTCCCATAGTAATGACAGCAAAGGAATCAGGGCTAAAGCTGAGAGCAAGAATGCTATCACAGTCATTCCATTGTTAAATATCAGCCTGACAGGTGGTAGAGGACTATATATTTCTGCTGCCACAGATTTATCTATTTCAGACTCTCGATTACTAGTCATATCCCTTACGCCTTTACATATTCAAATGATTTGGGAACTTTGGCGTCTCTCTTTGGAAATATACCTAAGAGGACATTGTTGTCAATTGTTTGCGCTACAAGTATGTGTCCTTACCGTGTTTACAGTGATGGCGGTTTTCATTTGAGTCGAATACACATCCGAGCGGTGGATGTGGTATTTTACATACGGTGGTAGGAGTTCAACTGTATGAATCCCTATTAGGGATTGAAATAGCTTCTTATCTACTCTTGCGACCAACAAACTGTACAATCACCAAAGCACAAATATTGACAACTAAAGTCACAACAAACAAAATCAAACCCAAATATGTCAGAGCACCAAGGTGCAACGGATCTTGAGCTTCAGCAAATTCATTGGCTAGTACAGAGGGAATTGTGTAACCTGGATCGAGTAGTGAAGCACTAATCTGAGCCGAGTTACCAATCACCATAGTCACAGCCATTGTTTCTCCCAAAGCCCTTCCCAAGGCAAGCATGGCTGCACCGACAATTCCAGAAAATGCAGCAGGTAGTATGACCCGAAAAATGGTTTCCCAACGGGTAGAACCCAAAGCCATTGATCCGCTTCGCAACTCCTTAGGAACGACTAACAAGACTTCACGACTAATTGCTGCCATCGTAGGCAGAATCATAATCGCAAGAATTATGCCAGCAGTCAACAGATTGAATCCAGCAGGACCTGGTGTACTAAACAGAGGTATCCAAGAAAAGGTGGTAGATAGCCAAGTTTGTAGGGGGATCAGCGCCGGAATAAAGATATAAACACCCCACAAACCAATAATGACGCTAGGAATAGCGGCGATCAGCTCTACAACAAAAGCTATGGTCGTTCGTGCTGAAGGAGGGATAAAATTTTCACTCGTAATTAAAGCGATCGCTATCCCTACTGGTACAGCAAACAACATGGCGATCGCGCTGCTAACCAGAGTTCCGTAAATGTAAGGCAAAGCACCAAAAACTAGATTACTTGTATTCCATTCTTGACCCCATAAGAACCCCAGTCCAAACTTTTGAATAGCTGGTAAAGCTTGTTGGAAAATGACCAAACTCATCCAGAACAGGACAGCAACTGTCACGCCAGCAAATACGTAAACTAGCCATGTAAATCCTTGGTCTATCCAAAAATTTTTCCCACTGGTCGCTGTTATGTCTATACTCTCATTAATCAAATTAGGTTGATTACTATTAGCTGGTTCAGAGGAATTAGCCATTACTCATCAGTAAATTAAACTATTTTCATGACATTAGGGTGGACTGCTTAGCCACCCTGGTAGAGCAAAAAGTGTCAGATGACAGATTATTTGATAGCGCTGTTAACTGTTTGTATTACCTTTTGAGCTACAGGAGCTGGAATGCGAGTGTAGTTGAGGTCGTCATTAATCTGTTGACCATCAGTTAACACCCAATTCACAAAGTTCTTCACAGCAGTTCCTTTGGCAGCATTAGGATAATTTTTGTAGACCAACAGCCAGGTTAGACCAACAATAGGATAACCTTGTGTTGGATCGCCAACAAAAACCCGGTAGTTTTCTGGGAAGCTTACATTTGACAATGCTTCATTGGCAGATTGTAAAGAAGGAGCTACAAATTGTCCTTGTTTGTTCTGCACCTGTGCTGAGCTTAATTTGTTCGTCTGGGCATATTGATATTCAACATAACCAATAGCACCAGGAGTGCGATTTACTAAATTAGCAACGCCTGGGTTTCCTTTGCCTTTAAGCGCATTTGGAATAGTCCAGTTTGGAGTGGTGCTGGCACCAATTCTGCCTTTGAAATAAGGACTAATAGTAGTTAAGTGGTTGGAGAAAATAAAACTTGTACCGCTACTATCAGCGCGAACAACAACCTTAATCGGCTGATTTGGTAGATTGACACCAGGATTATCAGCTTTAATTTGAGCGTCGTTCCAGTTAGTAATTTGACCAGAGAAAATACCTGGGAGTGTCTTGCGAGACAATTTCAGTTCTTTTACACCAGGAATATTATAAACAACAGAAACAGCACCACCTGCGGTCGGTACTAGGATGACACCATTCTTGACTTTGGCGATTTCGTCATCTTTCATTGCAGCATCACTAGCACCAAAGTCAACAGTTCCGCTAATGACTTGACGGATACCTGCACCGCTACCAACAGCTTGATAGTTAACTCCTAGGTTTGGATACTTCTTTTTTACTTCACGAGCATAACGTTCGTAGAGCGGAGCCGGAAAGGTTGCTCCTGCACCATTGATAGTTTGTGCTTGTTGGGAATTTGCTGTAAAAATTGGTCCAAAAGCAACAACAGCCGTGAGCGCTGAAGCACTAACTACACGATTCAAAACGGTAGTTGAAAATTTCATATGCCTCGGTATTAAGGAAAAAATTTTTGTTGAGCGACAATACGCAAATACCCTACTATGACGCTAGTTAATAAAAGATTAAGGGATGATAAATTAATATTTAAATATATTTTAAATATTCTCAATATTTTGGAAAATTAGATTTCAAATATTTATTTTGTAGACTCAATATTAAAAAGTAAAAGCTATTTTTTTACCTAGGTATTATATTTAATTTCTAAGAAAATTATAAAATCTCTTAACAGTAAATAATTTTATATTGCATAAATGAAGATATAAATTTATACTTTAAAAATAATGAATTGATGCTATAGGACTCCTATTTGGTTTTTGAACGACACGTAAGGTGGGCAGTGTTTAGCAAAACCCGGATGTAGTCGGGAAAATACGGTAAGCACTGCCACCCTACAATACTTAAGATTTTTCATAAATCATTTAGGATTGCTATATTTTAAATTTTGTTTGAATGAGTTTGAAGGCTAATTGAGCAATTCAAAGAGCGCAAAACCCTTATGCTCCAATCATTTTCTCCTAAAACTTTACTTATAGGCTTGCAGCAAATATCCCCATATATGCTGCTACTTTCATTAATCTTACATGGCATATTACTTGCAATACCAATATCTTCATTGTTTCCTGAAAAGACACAACTGTCCACAACAGCAAAAAATGAAGAAACCGCAAAAAATGAAAAAGACTTAAATGTGTTTCCAGTAACAAGAGGTACTCAACTTTTCAGCGCAGATAAAACGCTTGTAACTCCTAAACCACCTGTCGAGACTTCTGTGGTAACAGAACCTGATCCTGTGATTGAGGAAGTATCACCACCGCTTGCTACCCCCGAATTTATGGAAACATGGGAACACAGTCAAGAGAAT
The DNA here is from genome assembly GCF_963920835.1 of Scytonema sp. PCC 10023. Lineage (NCBI taxonomy): Bacteria > Bacillati > Cyanobacteriota > Cyanophyceae > Nostocales > Scytonemataceae > Scytonema > Scytonema sp. PCC 10023. Next base: position 9,003 of record NZ_CAWUDP010000151.1, on the reverse strand, counting down.
GCGCTTCCAGAGGGATACATGGAAGAGGACACCGAGAATAGAGAAGAACTCATTGCATCGCTTCCTTTACTCTCCCCGTCTTCCGTACCCTCGCCTGTCATAGCTAATTCTCAGGAGCAGACAACTAAGAATAAGAAACAATTGCCTACTTCCACAACTAAGCGAAAACCTTATTTAAAACAAAAGAAGAAATCTCTTGCTCGCGCTTCTAAAGATTCTACTGCTTCTGGTGTTGTTTCTGACTTTTCTACAAACACAAGTACTCAAAAAGTTTACGTTGATTCGTTACCAGGATATATAGACAAACCTGATCTGCAAACATCCGAGATGCTACCCCAGATTTCCGACAAAGAAGCATTTGATACTACCTTCTTGAGCCTTGGAAGAGAAATTATCTTGACAGCAGATTTAAATTTTGCAGAACCAGATAAATTTTCTCTTTCAAAGCCTGGAGTAGAGAATATCTTTGGTACCGCTATAGACAAAACTCCTGATGAATTAGCCTTGCTTGTCAAGACTAAACTGGAGGCGCAAGGTTTTCAAGTATCTCAAATAAATACTTACGGCGGAGGACCACTTTATAAAGTGAAAAAGAATACTTTCAGCGAATACATTTCTTTTGCGCCTACCATAGATGGAACAGGAGCAATTATTGTTACTTGGAGAACTGCTCCTGTTTCAGTCAGTTATCAGTTGTGAGTTGTGAATTGTTAGTTATTAGATTTCTTGCATTCATTGCAAAAAAAAGAATAATTAACCACAGATGGACACAGATGGACACAGATGGAACTCACATTCCGCAAGAGGGCTTTTAGATTTCTTGAAAAAGTATGATTAATGGATATTTAGAACTAGTGATATTAGGTATTTTACCGTGCGGGAACGCAAGAGCGGCGAACGGGCGGGAAGGAAGTAGTAATCTTTTGTTCACTCATCACTAATAACTGTTCACTGTTCACTGGTCATTATTAGTCTGGGTGCTTGGTTGCGTAGAAGGTTGATGCCAACATTGCAAGTAAATGAGTTCTAATTCGTTGCCAACTTGAGAAAAAAAGCTCATTTGCTGTGATTGCAAACATAAAAAAATTCTGAAGAATACAAAGGCAAAAATTGCTACAGCTATTCCAGTTAGAGAACTAATCAATGCCTCAACGATACCAGAGGTTACTGTAGAGAAATCAGTAATGCCCACAGAGTTAGTTTTGAGATGAGTGAAAACAGTGAACAGACCATTTGCCGTACCTAGGATACCCAGTAAAGGGGCGATCGCCACCACACTTTCCAGTAGCATATCACCTTTACGCATTGCCATGCATTCTTTATCACAAGCGGCTTTGATTGCCAAATGAAACGTTTCGGGAGTGGGATTTTTCAGCCTCAGAGGTTCGACTAAAAAGCGACTAATGGCTAAACTTTGGCTACTTTCTGCAATTTTTTCGGCTTTCTCTAAGTCTACCTTTGCCGCTGCAAAAATTTCACGCACTACCTGTTTTTCTCGAATCACTAGCATCAACCAGAACCAACTGCGTTCCAAGATGCATGCTAAAGTTACTACGGATAAAGCCAACAGGGGCCACATGGCAAGACCACCTGCTAGGAAAGTATCATATATTCTAGTCATATTGAATCAGGTAAGCCCTTACTGGTAAAAATAAATGCATATTGTGGTGAGAATACCAGAATTATTTTTATTATTAGTTAAAGAAAATGAATTTCCTAATTAAATGGCAGTTAAAGTGAGTAGGGGACTAGAGAAAAAACGTATCATAACGAGTGACTCATGACTCATGACTAATAATATAAGAAAGCGCTTCACACTTCTTAAATATTAATTTATTGGAACAATGGCAAGAGATTTGCGAGGATTCATCAAAATTCTGGAAGAAAAGGGACAATTACGGCGGATTGCAGCGCCAGTTGACCCAGATTTAGAAATTGCTGAGATTGCCAACCGGATGCTGCAAAAAGGTGGTCCTGGACTCCTATTTGAAAACGTCAAAGGTGCATCCTTCCCGGTGGCGGTGAACTTGCTGGGAACAGTGGAACGGATATGCTGGGCGATGAATATGCAGCATCCGCAGGAGTTAGAGGAATTGGGCAAAAAGTTGGCAATGCTGCAACAACCAAAACCACCTAAGAAGATTTCTCAGGCGGTGGAGTTTGGTAAGGTGCTGTTTGATGTCCTGAAGGCAAAACCAGGACGCGACTTTTTCCCCGCTTGTCAGCAGGTGGTTCTTCAAGGTAATGAGTTAGATTTGAACAAGTTACCTTTGATACGTCCTTATGTGGGTGATGCAGGCAAGATTGTCACGCTGGGACTAGTGATTACGAAAGATTGTGAAACGGGAACGCCAAATGTGGGCGTGTATCGCTTGCAACTGCAATCTCAGAATACGATGACCGTTCACTGGTTATCGGTGCGGGGTGGCGCAAGGCATTTACGCAAGGCAGCAGAACGTGGGAAAAAATTAGAAGTGGCGATCGCCCTCGGTGTAGATCCTCTGATTATCATGGCGGCTGCGACACCAATACCTGTAGACTTGTCAGAATGGCTGTTCGCTGGGCTTTACGGCGGTTCTGGCGTGCAGCTGGCAAAGTGTAAAACGGTAGATTTAGAAGTTCCAGCAGATTCAGAATTCGTCCTGGAAGGAACAATTACACCAGGAGAAGTATTACCAGATGGTCCGTTTGGCGACCACATGGGTTACTATGGCGGCGTGGAAGATTCGCCCTTAATTCGCTTTCATTGTATGACGCATCGCAAAGACCCGATTTATTTAACCACATTTAGCGGGCGTCCACCGAAAGAAGAAGCAATGATGGCGATCGCCCTCAATCGCATCTACACCCCAATTTTGCGGCAACAAGTTTCGGAAATTGTAGACTTTTTCTTGCCGATGGAAGCGCTATCGTACAAAGCGGCGATTATATCTATAGATAAAGCATATCCTGGACAAGCGCGACGAGCCGCTCTTGCTTTTTGGAGTGCTTTGCCACAGTTCACTTACACCAAGTTTGTGATTGTGGTGGATAAAGACATCAATATTAGAGATCCACGTCAAGTGGTGTGGGCGATTAGTTCGAAAGTTGATCCGACACGGGATGTGTTTATTTTGCCGAATACGCCTTTCGACAGTTTGGATTTTGCTAGCGAGAAGATTGGTTTGGGTGGAAGGATGGGAATTGATGCAACAACGAAGATTCCGCCGGAAACCGAACATGAGTGGGGTGCGCCTTTGGAGTCAGATCCACAGGTGGCGGCGATGGTTGAGAGGCGTTGGGCGGAGTATGGTTTGGGGGATTTGCAGTTGGGAGAGGTGGATGTGAATTTGTTTGGCTACGATGTGAGGTAGAACCCCACCCCTAACCCCTCCCCGCAAGCGAGGAGGGGGATAAGGCAAGATTCTCAAATTTGCTGTTGAGGTGTTTTTATGCCTTCGCCGTTTCCTGGAATGAATCCTTATTTAGAAAACCCTGCATTATGGTCAGAAGTACATAATTTGTTGATAGTGGCTATCTTTGATGCCCTGAATCCTCAACTGCGTCCAAAATATCGAGCCACTATTGAACAACGAGTTTATCAGACTACTGGAGAAGATTCTATATTGGTGGGTATTCCTGATGTAGCGGTGCAACGTCAACAAAAGACAACTAAACCGGAAACAGCGAATGTTGCTGTCACCTCACTCCCAATCGAAGCTGTGACGGTAACAATTCCCACGCCTAAAACTGTTAGGGAAAGTTATCTGGAAGTGCGAGAAGTGACGACGCGGGAAGTGGTGACAGTCATTGAGGTTCTCTCTCCTAAGAATAAGCGTGTAGGAGAAGGACGCAGGGCATATGAAAGAAAGCGTCAGCGAGTGCTAGGAAGTTTCACCAATTTAGTTGAAATCGACTTACTGCGAGACGGCAAACCAATGCTGATTTTGCACAATGATATTCAAAGTGATTATCGGATTTTGGTCAGTCGTGGTGAACACCGTCCCAAAGCTGATTTATATGCTTTTAATTTACAAAATGTGATTCCTTCTTTTCCGTTGCCTTTGCGTTCAGAAGATATTGAACCAGTGGTAGATTTACAAACATTAATAAGTGAAATATATAATCGGGCTAGTTATGATTTAGTCATCGATTACAGCCGTGAACCAGTGCCAACACTATCAGAAGAGGATGGCGCATGGAATGATACTTGGTTACGGCAGCAAGGACTTCGTTGAAAATGAGAATGAGGAGTCACAACGATGCCATCTCCATTTCCTGGAATGAATCCATATTTAGAACATCCTGAATTATTTCCAGGATTTCATCACTGGTTAATTATTGAAATCGCCAGGTTGTTGTCTCCCCAACTACGTCCTAAATATCGTGTTGCGGTAGAAGTGCGAATGTATGAAACAACAGATGAAAATTCTCTGCTTGTTGGTATTCCTGATGTGACAGTAAAAAGTAGGCAGACTGCAACAGATTCAACAATAAATAATGTGGCAGTTGCTGCACCAGCAGCGACAGAACCAGTTAGGGTAACAGTTCCTATGCCTGTGACTATCAAAGAAGGTTATTTAGAAGTAAGGGAAGTAGAAACAGAGGCATTGATTACTACTATTGAAATTGTTTCGCCTACTAATAACCGTGCGGAAAAAGGACGGCAGATGTATGAAGAAAAGCGTTATCAGGTACTAGGAAGTCGAACTAATTTAGTTGAGATTGATTTACTACGTAAGGGTGAACCAATGCCCTTTTTTGACAAGAATATTGAAAGTCACTATCGAATTTTGGTTTGTCGAGGCGATAAGCGTCCTTATGCTGATTTATATGCTTTTAATTTGCAAGATGTAATTCCGACTTTTTCCTTACCTTTGCGTTCAGGAGATACCGAACCCGTTCTTAATTTACAGGCTTTGTTAAATGAAGTATATGACGTGTCTGGATATGATTTAGTTGTAGATTACAGTCAAGAACCAGTACCCGCGTTGTCAGAAAAAGATGCAGCTTGGGCTGATGCACTGTTGCAAGAGAAAGGGTTAAGATAACGTAAATAATATTCCACTCAAATTATTCCACTCAAATTTTCCCTTTTTAAATAAAATATAACACATCTGTAAGATGAATTTTCTTGTTGTTTTTTGTTGATTTATTAATACTCTTTTAGTACCTAAGAGTAATTTTTGACATCGTTATGCTCAGAGTTCAGAGCATAACGATGACACTAAATAACGACGAATGCATTACTCTGCTTGAGCAAATTCGCTGGGGTGGAAAGCCAAAGTGTCCGTATTGTGGTTCAACTAAAGCAACAGCATACAAGAGTGAACGCAGATATCATTGTAACGAATGTTTTACTTCATATAGTGTTACAGTTGGTACTCTTTTTCACAAGACTCATGTAGAATTACAGAAGTGGTTTTTAGCGATTCGACTTGTGCTGAATTCACCAGGAGGTGTCAGTGTGCGTCAGCTTGCAAAAGAGATTGGGGTTAATAAGAATACAGCAGCTTACATGATTGCGCGTATTCGTGAGGCAATCGCTGATGAACCGCAGCTAATAAAGAGGTTTGCAGAAATTCAATAAACACTAGAAGTGAGTAGCAATAAAATAAAGGCATTATTACGCTCGTTCATCTTTGCTAACTATAGTATTTTTTGGAAAAATTTTGCTATGGAGAAGGCTGACAAGTATGAGAAATAGTGAAAAATTTTTTGGAAGAGCATTACGGGTATTAAGAGATCAATGCCTATCAAGAGTTCAAATTATAACAATTGGATCTGCACTAATTATGTTGATAGGGCTAGTTTGGCTACAGAGTTCTAGCGCCTCCAGCAAGACTCAGCCGCATCCAACAGTGGAAGATTTGAACAATAAATTGGATAAATTGAATGATAAAGTAGAAAAATTGAATAAAAATCAAGCTAACAAAATAGAGGTAATCAATAAACAGCAACAACTAATTTTGGAAAAGCAGGAATTAAAAGATAAAGCACAAGGAACAGCATCAACTAAAGAGAATTCCAAAGAAATAGATTTGAGAACTGCCGAAGTTAATGATTTACGTGCAGAATTAATGACTTTACAACCTGACATAAAAGCACTAAAGGAAGACTTAGAACCCAAAAACAAAGTTTTAGAGGCTCAAATCAACACAATAGGTGAACAACAACAAAATTTTGTTTCAGGTGTGATATGGATTCTAGGACTTTTTACTTTAGGTAACTTACTAAAGGATTATATTATTAAGAATGCAGAAATACAAGATTTGAAGTCTATCATCACAAAAGAGTTAGAGAATGGTTTACAAAATATTAATGAAGAAAGTATGAGAAAAATAAAAACCAAACAATTGCTGTTAGATTATCAAACAGCAGTGTTAGCGGCAGAAAGACTGGAATATGATTATATAAATACAAAAGAAGTATATTTATGCATATCTGCCATTTGTGAACGTTTAAGAGCAATTCAGATATTAGCAGAACTCAAAAAAAATGTTGAGTTAGATACGGTAACAAATTTCCACACCAAGCAGCTATTTAATTTCATACAGTCTGATATCGAGAAAAATTGTGAGATTGTAAAACAAGTTAGCCGCAATAGTAAAGAGAAAATAAATCACATTAGTCACCTAATAGACGCTGCAAATATATATGAAATATTACACAAAATTGCTGATGAAGAATACAAAAATAAAACTCAAAAAATAATCAATGAATTGCATTCTCTAAATAATCAATGAATTGCATTCTCTACCAGCAGTAATAAATTATCATGTCAAACAGTAATTATTTTATTATATAAAGATTAATTATATAATAAAAAGTGACAAGGAGATTAATGAAGAATGGATGCTACTAACACTTTTAAAGAATCTCTAGAAGAATTTCAATTTTTTTTGAAAGACTGTATTGGAAAATATAAACTTAAATATATGAATGATCCGCAAGGAATAAAGAAATATCAAGAAATTACGATAAATATATATGCTCAGGTAGATAACATATCCTCTAGAACAAATAGTACAAAGGAACAAGAAGAGCTGGAACGGCTGAAGCAAGAGATTCAACGTGAGCAAGAAATGTTTAAAAAAGTATTAGATGCACTCGAAGCTTTGAAGCAAAACAATGAGAATGTGGACATAACTGTGAACGAGTCTCCAGAAGATTTGCGAAAACGTATGGAACAGGCATGAGAAAAGTGTAATGACTTGTGATTGAGTTATAAAAATTTAACTTTTAACTGCTTTTGGTTTTCCGTTTTTCAATCAAAGCAGTTAGACTTTCCGCCAAATACTTAAAATAATCCATTTCATAACACGATTGTATAGAAGATTTCTCAGTAGAGAGTTTTTTAAACTTTTCCAATATTTTAGTAATGTAAAAATTATTATCAAATCTAGGTGAGTCTTTACTAAAAGCTTGATTTATTCCCCATTTACTTAAAAAGAGTTTAGCATGACAAGAGGGCTTTTCAAGGAGAACGCATTTACCTTCAATCTTAAGACATTGTTTTATTAATTCAGAGAATTTCTTTGAGTCTTCAACTATATCTGGAGTTCCAGAGAAAGGTTGTTTATTTTTCGGAAGACTTTCAAATTGTGCGTCAATTTCTTTATATTTACTAGATATATTATTTAAAGTCTCTGTATTATCTTTAATTAAAGTAATAAATTCTGCAATTTTACTTCTAACCTCTTTTTTAAGTTTGCTAACTTCTTGAAGAAGTTCTGGATATTGTTCGATAAGTGTAGGGTAGTCAATCTTTAGACGTTCATATTCATGGTTATTGGAGCTAAAAATAGCTTCAAAATAATTGACAATATTTAGAAAATCTTGTGGAGATGAGGGAAAATTTTGGTTTTTCATAGTGAGGGGAATCTTTTAAAGGATAGCTGTTTATTTATTAGGAAGTTTATTTCACTCAAAATCAATAGTAATTGATTCACATCTAGAAAGCCAATACCGCTAACTAGGACACATCAGTTTTATTTCTCAAAGTTATCAGGCTAAAATCAGAAAGTATCACGCCCTCGTCACCACTCAAAACTTTGAGATCATTAGAACATACTCGCACCGATAAAACTAATGTCAATCACAAATGCCTAATGATGAGTATGACAGCCCGTGCAAAGAAGCTATTGAAACCTACTTTCAAGGGTTTGTAGACAAATTAGTTCAAGTTTGGCGAAGCAATGGCGAAGAAAGGTGGGTATTAGTCCATCTGGAAGTCCAAAGTCATGAAGAAACCAACTTTGCCCAACGGATGTACGTCTACCACTACCGCCTGTTTGACCGTTACAATCGGTCTGTAGCTAGTTTGGCTCAAATCCAATCCCAATAAGATATTCCCCTCAGCAGCGCCACGATTGTAGAAGATACTCATTCTCGAATAGTCCAACGCGACTGTAAGGTCTTTGCAGTCCCTGAACAAATTCAAAAAAATGGGCTGGACTTAAAGCTTTTGTTGTCATAGAACGTTCAGGTCAACGCGATGGCGCAAAGCGCCCGCCCCTTGGGGGCGATCGCCAACCATTTCACGAGTGTCAGTTTTACATTTGTAGTCAATACCTCAATGCTCAACAGTTGCTTGCTGATACTCAAGGACACTGGGGAATTGAAAATCGGCTACATTGGGTCAAAGATGTTACATTCACCGAAGATTTTCCACCACGTCGTGGTGGAAATGCTCCTGTAAATTGGGCAATCTTGCACACCTTTTTCATCACGATCACCGAAGGTGGGCGCTCTGCGCCATCGCCAGATTTTTTGGTTTCCGAACTATCCCTCAAGCACAACGCGCTTTATCCAATCAACTCGAAAAACTTTTTTCTCTTTTTGTATGAAACCACCCTGCTCCCCGCAAGCGAGGAGGGGGGATTAGAGTGAGATGGAAAGTTGGGTGGGTTGTCTTGTTGAGTCATTTGTTGTTGAGTCATTTGATGGATTGGTATTTGATTGATGTTGATTTACAGCAATTTTCAGGTAATTGAACCACAAATTACGGTAATCTGGGTCTAG
>NZ_CAWUDP010000150.1:0-17917 GCF_963920835.1 Scytonema sp. PCC 10023 | reverse complement strand
CAAACTGTGAAGCTGTGGGATGCAAGGGATGGTAAGTGCCTCAAAACTTTGCAGGTTGATAACACCGGGAGTCGAACAGTCGCCTTCAGCCCAGATGGTCAAACTCTGGTCAGTGGTTGTCATGACAAAACAGTGAGGCTATGGGATGTCGCTACCGATCAGTGCCTTCAGACTCTCCAAGGCCATAGTGACTGTGTAAATTCAGTGTCCTTCAGTTCTGATGGTAAAACACTGGCTACTAGCAGTGATGACCACACTGTGAAGCTATGGGATATCAATACTGGTTGTTGCTTTAAAACTATACAGGGTCATACTAGCAGGGTAACGTCAGTTGCCTTTAGTCCAGAAGGAACGAAACTGGCAAGTGGCAGTGAAGACCAAACGGTAATGCTTTGGAATGTCAACACTGGTGAATGCCTCAAGACATTACAAGGTTATTGTAATGGGGTCTGGTCGGTCACCTTCAGCCCAGACAGTCATATGCTTGCCAGTGGCAGTAATGACCAAAAGGTGAAGCTGTGGGATGCAAGGGATGGTAAGTGCCTCAAAACTTTGCACGGACATACTAATCGGGTTACATCAGTTGCCTTTAGCCCAGACAGTCATATACTTGCCAGTGGAAGTGAGGATCAAACAGTGAGGCTGTGGGATGCGACTACTGGCCAATGCCTCAAAACTTTGCACGGACATACTAATCGGGTCACATCAGTCGTCTTTAGCCCAGACGGTCAGATGCTTGCCAGTGGTTGTCATGACCAAACAGTAAGGCTGTGGGATATTAAAACCGGTCAATGCCTTAAGTCCTTGCAAGGGCACATGCATTGGGTATGGGCGATCGCCTTCAGCCCGGATGGTCATATGCTTGCCAGTGGCTGTCATGACAAAAAAATTAGGCTATGGGATGTCGCCACCGGTCAATGCCTCAAAACTTTGCACGGTCATACTGATTGGATATGGTCAGTTGCCTTCAGTCCCGATGGTCGAACGCTAGTGAGTGGTAGCACTGACCAAACAATAAGGCTGTGGGATGTCAGCACAGGTCAGCACATTGAAACTTTACAAGGACATACTAGCACCGTATACTCAGTTGCCTTTTTAGATGCTTGCACATTGGCAAGTGGCAGCGGCGATCAAAGCGTGAAACTTTGGGATATCAACACAAGCACCTGTATAAGAACTTTATCAGAACATTCCAAGCTAGTCTGGTCAATAGCCTTTAGTCCCGACGCTCAAACCCTAGTCAGTGGTAGTCAAGATGATACGATTAAGCTTTGGAATATTAACACAGGTAAGTGCGTGAAAACTCTTAAAAATTCTAACCTTTACGATGGCATGAACATCACTGGAGTGACGGGTTTAACTGAGGCTCAAAAAATTAGTCTGCAAGATTTAGGGGCAGTTCAGTTAGTTGGCTCATTAATAAATCTTGAATAAAAGCGTAAATTTCTGTATGAAGCTGCGCTTAGTTTATTATTTCACTTCCATTGCCTTCTCACCAATAGCGAGTATTTCAGCTAAAATCATTCGAGCGAGGAAAAGTTTGGGCTAAGAGTTTGCGAAAATGCCCTGACTTGGCGTTAGTAAATTATCTGGATCGTAACGCTGCTTTGCACTTACTAGATTTCCCCAAACCGGATGAAAATGCTGCTGCCAATCCTCTTTGGAGAAGGACAGGGCGTTTACAGGATATTGATAACCACCCAAATCACGATTTTGCTCAAAGAGTCTACGATTATCATTGAGCATTTTTGTAATTACAGAATCATCTGGTGGTACTGCTGTTCGTAATAGGGCAAACAGAAACACAACCTTCTGGTTCGGAACCCGGAAATTGGGTAGCCCGAAGCGTTCAGTTTTAACTGGATACAGGAGAATTGGGCCTTCACCTGTGTCAGCGAGGGTTAAGCTGGCAACGACTTCACCAACAAAACTGTTAACTGCACTACTTGGCACAAACAGGTTTAACCAAGGATGAGGATAAGACCAAACACCAATAGATTTGAGAAAGGCAACTGTAGGAGCTAAACGGTTGAGGAAGTCAAAGTAAGATTTATCCTCTATTTGTTCTGTACCGCGAGTATAATTTAACCCCGCAAGTAACAAACTGTTATTAGGTACAAAGGGAGGACTGTAAAAGCTAGCCGCTTCTAGGAGATAACGCCATCCACCAGCATTATTAGAAACTAACTGACCTTCTACATAGTTGAAGCGCTCATCATTTATGATTTCGCGTTGGTCACGAGTAAAGGTAGCTAAATCGTCATAATACAACTGAAACACACGGGCATTGGTAGTGGCAGGAATTAGCTTAACTGTTGCCTGTACAATAATTCCACATTGACCTAGCCCTGCTAGTACTGCTGTAAATAGATTGCGATTATATAACGGTGAACAAGTTTCGAGGTTACCTTCTCCAGTTACTACCTTCAGTTCTAAAACATTATCCACTTGCACACCGTAGCGATGAGTTGCACCACCAATACCTCCTACTGACAAAGTACCGCCGATAGAAAGTTCTATGTAATCGGTAAGAACAGGCGGTGTTAATCCCTGCACAAGCGTTTGTTGCAATAACTGACTCCATAACACTCCAGCATCAACAATCGCTCGGTCTGTACCGATGAAATGAATCTTGTTGAGCGTACTTAAATCAATGACGATGCCTGCTTCTACTTGTGACTGACTGTAAGTAGAGTGCCCCTGACCGCGTGGGGCAACCTTGAGCTTGTGAGTCCGAGCGAATTGAATAACTTGAACAATATCCTCAATTGAGCCTGGTTTAAGTACTGCTATCGGTTGACGATGCACGATATTACCAAAGTCAATACTGGCATCAGCAAGTGTCGCATTATCAGTGTAAAGTACTCCATCTAAGGGAGGTAAGCTTTCAAAAATAGATGTGGCACTGCTAGATGTTACCCAGGAACGAGTAGTTAAATCAAACCCAATAACAATTGCACTGGTAATCAAACCTTGTAAAACTGAGCGACGTAAAGTGTTTTGTCCCATAATTTTTACTTGGTAGTATAATCGTTGCTTTCTCAAGTAAACACACTGATAGTTTTTAGCGTTTACTGAACTAAATTTGAATTTCTACTCAGTGAAAGGTGTGATTTTATGGCACAGCCATAAAATCAAAAATATACAATCATTCTATGAAAAATACGGTTAAATATTATTAAGCTATTACTGAGGAAAAATCGCCTTTACTTCTAAAAAACACATTTTAAAACCTTTATATAGTATGGCTTTTAGAGATTTAAGGAAAATGTGTTTCTTTCATAAGCTGCTTTTTGCCGCTATAGCAATCCGTGCTGGAGTCGTGAGAATAAAAAAACCACTCCTGAGCCAAGAGCGCCAAGAAAAATAAAAGAAAATCTTACAAATGATTTAGGACTGCTATAGTTGGGCGCTCATATCTTGCACCTGGAAATGTGAATGTCAATTCCAAGACTTACGTGCTAAATCTCTTAGGCGTTCAATGTTTAGTAGAATAAGGTACAGCACCAATTGTGGAAATATAGTAAGGAGATGCGATTTCTGCGGCTTGTCCCCAATCAGGCTTCTTTGTAGAGGCGATTCCCCAAGGGGCACCTGGAGGAGGCAATCACCGTAGAAGTTGCGCCCAATGCGCCAAAACATAAGAAATAAGGGACAATACCAACCAAGAGGATTAGCAGGCTTTACAGCACGGGGTAAGTAAGATACCCATAATCGGAGATACTAAGCATAAGGAAGAAATAGCAGTAAGAAGGCAAAGAAGGAACAAGGACGTGGCACAATGAGCTCCAAAATCGTTAACCCTAAGTGAGTGCGATCGCCCGTAAGGGGAGTGCGATCCAGGCAATAGCTCTTGTTTGGAACCCCTAAAACCCTGGCTGTGAGGGGCTTTTTTGATTCTGTAAGTATATTTGCTGGGATAAGTTCAGCTTAGTCTTATACCCCATCTAAGATTCAGCCATCTATTGAGTTGAGTAACTCCTTGAGATATATATCAGGGAGTTTCATGCATAAGGAACGGTATTGGTTGTCTGGAAGTTCCTGTAGGTGTGATATGGCTTGGGAGTATAGCGCTACTACAAGATTGAGACAGTGCTGAATCGAGCCGCTATTCTTGAAAATACGCTGTAGTTCACTTTTTTTCTCAGCAGAGGGAACAGTTCCTATAGCATTAATAATTTCACTCCATTGCCATGAGTCTTTTGGTAAATGCTGTAGTGCATGGTTAACAACAATGGTTTTCTTGTTTGTTGTGATATCGGAGAAATTATCTTTGCCCGAATTTTCAGCCGTTACCATGAGATCAACAATATGATCAGCTATTTGATAAGCAGTACCAAAATCCATAGCATAGGCATTTAGAGCATCAATTTGGGCTTGCGTAGCGCCACTCATTATTGCACCTGAGGTTATTGCACCTGCCAAAAGTGGTCCTGTCATCAGCCGCGCAATACGCAGAATTTCTTTTTCATCTACAATTGAATCTGGAGATAAATCGGCAAGCTTTTGCTCCAGGAATAACCCTATAATTGTGTCGCGAGCTGATTGGTAGAAAATCTCCTTGAGTAGTAGGTTATCTGATGGAAGCAACCGAATTGGTTCCAGCTGAATAATACATGCGGACAAAAGTGCGGCAGCCTCTCCGTACTGGATTCTTGGTGTTGGAAGACCCGCACGCTCTTTTCCCGCATCTAAGATCACGCTATCATCTATAAGAACATAATTTGCAGTGATGATTTCATAAAGCATTGCTATGTTGTCAGCGTCTTCAGGTATTCCACCGACAATCCCACTTCCCCAATACGCTAAAGTTGCTCGCAACCTACGCCTACTATAAAACAATGCAAGGTTAAGTGGCTGATAGAGAGGATTTTCTTGATCGTAGTAATTCGTTAATAGAAAATTTACACGCTCACGGCAAGATTTCATTGAGTCTAAATCTAGCATAATGTCAAAGGTAAAATAGCAAAATCCAAGTTAGGAAGCCCACAGGAACAAGTTACCTTTTTTAATCGCTGAAACCCTTATGAATCAAGACTTATATCTTGAAAAATAGGTAATTCTTTTTTGCTTTGACTCGTTAAGGCAGGCAGAATACAACGGACTGTTGGATCACTTTGACCATTTGATCAAAGGTATGTCGTTGCACCCCAACCAGACATTTGAATTCCCGATTCGATAGCCGTTGGGTTTGCTCGTATTGCATAGGTGATTGGATTTAAGTAAAAGTTTATTTTTTTACCATAAAATAATTTTGCAAGAGGTCTAATAAAGTGTCAACCCAGCAAGAGAATAAATAAGCCCATTTCTACACTGAAAGTGTCCAGTTTGTCTATTAGTACACTGGACAAGTTCATAACTTAATTAGCTTTGAAGGCTATGATGCGGATTGTTCAGCATTCAACTGCTCGCTCAGAAGCTGTTCCAAATGTTCTAATAAAGTATTCACATCTTTGCCAACTCGTTCATAACAAGCTGGCGGTCCAATTTCTGGTTCAAAGTAAATTAACTTGATTTCGTCTTTGCCAATTCCTATCATGAGAACTTCCACTTCTGGTTTATAATGCTTTACAATCCCTAAAACTTCCTGAAGTTTGTTCTCAACACTGGTATTTAGTTTTTCTATAGCCTCTTTGGGACAATAAACAAAATGCGGCGTTGGCTGCAAATCAATGCCAATCGTACCGTTGCTATCACCATTTTCTAACCACAAACCCCAAGACAGCGCCGCCAATTCTTGTTGATGTTCTTTCACAAATTTATCCAACTGGCGACGCCACTTGTTATCTGGTGATTCAGGTTGCCTAGTAGAAAATATCATACCAATTTCAGATTTTAAATTTTTGATTGAACTGTGTATTTTATTATTAAAATAATAATCTCACGCAAAGACGCCAAGAAAAAGTTTGCGCCTTTGCTTTGAAATCCTATCTCAACCCCGACTGCACCCGCCACAGACTCGCATAAACTCCGTTTTTGTCCAACAATTCTTGATGCGTTCCCGACTCGACAAATTGTCCGTATTCCATGACATAGATGCGATCTGCATTGCGGATGGTGGAAAGACGGTGGGCGATCGCAATTGTTGTGCGATTTACAGTGATACGTTCTAAGGAGCGCTGAATGGCTGCCTCTGTCTCATTATCCACCGCTGAGGTTGCTTCATCTAAAATCAAAATTGGTGGATTCTTTAAGATGGCGCGAGCAATAGCAATCCGCTGTCGCTGTCCACCAGATAATTTTTGTCCCCGTTCACCTACAATTGTCTCATATCGCTGAGGCAGTCGCTCAATAAATTCATGTGCTTCAGCCACTTTAGCCGCCTTAATAATTTCATCATCTGAAGCATCAAAACTGCCATAGGCAATATTTTCTGCTACACTACCATGAAATAGGAATACATCCTGACTCACCAAACCAATGCAGCGGCGCAAATCCCGCAGATTTAACTGTTGTATATCAATGCCATCAAGAGTAATTGTTCCTGATTGCACTTCATACAATCGCAGTAGAAGTTTAACTAAAGTGCTTTTTCCAGAACCAGTAGAACCAACAATGGCAATTGTTTTACCCCCTGGAATATGCAAAGACAGATTTTTAACGACTGGCAACCTGTCTTGATAAGCAAAAGTGACATTTCTTAATTCCACCTCACCGCGTACTGTAGCAACAGGTAAATCTATCTCACCCGTATGAATAGCAATAGGAGTATCCAACAAATCCATCACTCTATTAGTAGAAGCCATTGCCCGTTGATACTGATCAAAAGTATCGCCTAATCTGGTTAAGGGCCAGAGTAACCGCTGAATTAAAAAGACTAATACACTATATGTACCCACAGACATTTTACCATTCACTGCTGCCATACCACCAAATAGCAGTAAGGCTGTGAACCCCACCAAAATTAACATCCGGATGAGGGGAATAAATGCTGCCGAAAGTTTAATTGCTCTAGTGTTACTGCGACGATATCCCTCACTTTCTTGTCCTAAACGCGAAATTTCGTAATCTTCGGAGGTGAAACTTTTAATAGTCGTAATACCACTCAAATTATTCGCCAGACGCGAGTTGAGAAGACCAACTTTTTCTCGGACATCAGCGTAGCGAGGTGCTAGTAAATCTTGAAAAACAAACGAACCCCAAAGAATAAAAGGTATCGGCAACATTGCCATCCAGGCAACACTAGGAGCCAAAATAAAGAAACCACCACCGATAATGACTACTGTTGTGACAACTTGGAGAATGTCGTTTGCTCCCGCATCTAAAAAACGTTCTAGTTGGTTGATGTCATCGCTGAGGATGGACATCAAACCGCCTGTACTGCGTTCTTCAAAATAGGCGAGTTCCAACTCCTGCAAATGTTTATAAGCATCCAGACGCAAATCATGCTGAATGTCCTGTGCCAAATTACGCCAAAGCCTTGCGTAAGCATATTCAAAAACCGATTCTAGTATCCAGATGATTACAGTCAGGAACGAAAGAATGAAAAATTGCCCAAAAATATCTTTCACTCCCAACTGAGCAATGATAGAATCTTGCTGCTTTACCACCACATCCACCGCAATGCCAATTAACGCGGGTGGAGCCAAGTCAAAAAATTTATTAAGGATAGAACAGATCGTCGCTTGCCAGATTTGTTTGCGATACTGGTGTCCGTAGTCAAACAGTCGCAGGAGGGGATGAGTTGATGGCGATATCTTGGGAGCATCACCTGCTACGCGTGTCTGTCTTCTCGATGCCCTATGAGATTTAAATACCTTAGCCACAGTTGTTTGTAGATGCGTGGATTAGAAATTTTACCACGAGCGCTAGTAGTAAAGTATCACTATTAAAAAGAGTTATCTGAAAACCAACAGGAGATAAAAAGTTGAAAAATCAGCAATTGGGGAATTGGCAAAGTGTAGTAGCAGCAATTGTAGCGGCAATCCTTGTTATCCTCAGCCTTAATTCCTTTATCATTATAAATCCAGGGCAAGCAGGAGTACTCAGTATCTTGGGTAAAGCCAGAGATGGAGCTTTAATAGAAGGTATCCACCTGATACCACCCTTTATCTCAGTAGTAGATGTATACGATTTGACAGTGCAAAAATTTGAAGTTCCAGCAGAGAGTTCAACCAAGGATTTGCAAACCTTAACTGCAAGATTTGCTATTAACTTTCGCATCGACCCTATACAAGTTGTTGATATAAGAAGAAAACAAGGAACTCTAGCAAATATTGTCAATAAAATTATTGCACCCCAAACCCAGGAATCATTTAAAATCGCAGCGGCTAAAAGAACAGTTGAGGAAGCAATTACCAGAAGAAGTGACTTAAAGGAAGACTTTGATATGGCTTTGGGGCAACGCTTAGATAAATATGGAATAATTGTACTAGATACCAGCGTGATTGACTTAACATTTTCTCCAGAATTTGCCAGAGCCGTTGAGGAAAAACAAATCGCTGAGCAAAGGGCACAAAGAGCCGTCTATGTAGCACAAGAAGCGGAACAAGAGGCTCAAGCAGAAATAAATCGCGCCAGGGGAAAAGCGGAAGCTCAAAGACTTTTAGCGGAGACTTTGAAAGCGCAAGGTGGACAATTGGTTCTGCAAAAGGAAGCAATTGAAGCCTGGAAGACTGGCGGCGCTCAAATGCCAAAAGTCCTCGTTATGAGTGGTGATACAAAAAGTGGTGTACCATTTCTCTTTAATGTAGGTAATATGCAAGATTAATCGCGAATTGAAATTTTATGTAGGGCGATCGCCTTACTCAAATGAAGAGGAAACATTAAGGAATAATAAAAGTATTTATGTCAAGCAATCATCAAAGCAATCTCACCATTCAAGAAGCGAAAAAAATTCTTAATAAATTCAACTGTATAGACATTCCACCCAAACTCAAGCCATCAGAGAAGACTTTAATTCGTCAGGCTTTAGTTTGGCTTGCCAGTATTTCAGACTATCAAATTTTAGGTATTTGTGCTGACACACCAGAGGAAGGAATACTAGCAATGAAAACATATTCCCATGCTTTCGGCTATGAACCTCCAAGCGATTTACCTGTGATTGAAGGTCCAGTTTACATCAAATTAAACGGCAAAAACGGTGTGTGCTATCTCGATTCTTACTCAGGTCATCATCGGGGTGTATTAGTCTCTTGCCAATCTTACTCTCCAGGAGGAATTAACGAAATGTACGGGCATCTACCCCTTGATTTATTTGTTTAAGTAGTAGGGTAGTAGATGGTAGGTGGTATTAAGCGTAAGGTGCGTTACACTTTGCTAACGCGCTACCTTATAGAGCAAGTTAGAACTTTTACAAACCGTACAAGGTAAGAGAGGACGCAAAGTGGAAATAGAAAAGTTCAGGTGAAAGTCATTAGTTGAAAGTCTTTGACTAATGACTTTCAACTAATGACTAATGACTAATGACTAATGACTACTAGCTAATCACTAAATTTTATGAGTCTCATTACCCTACAATCTGTTAAAAAAGATTTTGGTATCAAAGAAATATTAAAAGATGCCAGCTTGAGTTTGGATGCTACTGATAAAGTTGGCTTAATTGGTACTAACGGTTCTGGTAAGTCAACATTATTAAAAATGATGGCGGGACTAGAACCGATTGATCATGGTCAAATTTTAGCAAACTCAGGAGCGACAATTGTATACTTGCCTCAGCAGCCAGATTTAGACGAAAATCGTACAGTTTTAGAGCAAATATTCGCGGATGCTGGCGAACAGATGGCGTTGGTGCGTGAGTATGAGGAAATTTCTGATAAGTTAGCTCATGCACCAGAAGATAAGCAACTCATGACGCGTCTTTCTTCCCTAATGCAGCGCATGGACGCAATTGGTGCTTGGGAGGTGGAAACAAATGCCAAAATCATTCTTTCCCAGTTAGGAATTACAGACTTTAATGCTGTGATTGGGACTTTATCTGGTGGTTATCGCAAGCGCATTGCTTTAGCTACAGCTTTGCTGTCAGAACCAGATTTGTTGCTGATGGATGAACCGACAAACCATCTAGATGCTAATTCTGTTGAGTGGTTGCAAAGTTATTTAAATCGCTATCGTGGTGCAATCTTGCTAATCACTCACGATCGCTACTTTTTGGATAAGGTGACTAACCGCATTATCGAAATTGACCGAGGAGACATTTACACTTACGCAGGTAACTATTCATATTACTTAGAAAAGAAGGCTTTATCTGAAGAATCTGCCGTAAGCAGTCAACGGAAACATCAAGGTGTATTACGGCGCGAGTTGGAATGGCTAAAACGAGGACCAAAAGCCCGTAGTACCAAACAAAAAGCTAGAATTGATCGCATTCGCGATATGCAGGAAACTGAGTTTAAACAAGCTCAGGGTAAAGTTGATATTTCTACACCTACTCGTCGCATTGGTAAAAAAGTTATTGAACTGAATAACATATCCAAGGCTTATGACGGACGCACGTTAATTAAGGATTTTACCTACGAATTTAGCCCAGATGACCGCATTGGGATCATCGGGGGTAATGGTGCAGGTAAATCCACTTTATTAGATATGATCACTGGACGTGTTCAGCCAGATTCCGGGAGTGTGGAAATTGGTGGTACCATTCACATTGGTTATTTTAACCAGCATTCAGAAGAATTACAATCGGCGTTAAACGAAAATCAGCGCGTGATTGACTACATCAAAGAAGAAGGGGAGTTTGTCACAATTGCCGATGGAACTAGAATTACCGCATCCCAAATGTTGGAGCGTTTTCTGTTTCCTGGTAACCAACAGTATGCTCCAATTCATAAACTATCTGGTGGTGAAAAACGGCGTTTATTTTTGTTGCGCGTTCTTATGGGTACACCGAATGTCTTAATATTAGATGAACCGACCAATGATTTGGATGTACAGACATTGGCAGTGCTAGAGGATTATTTAGAAGATTTTTCAGGTTGTGTTATTGTCGTTTCTCACGATCGCTACTTTTTAGACCGCACTGTAGATACAATCTTTGCCTTTCAAGAAGGTGGCAATATTAAACAATATCCAGGCAATTATTCAGTGTATCTAGATTACAAGCAAGCAGAGGAAGCACAACAGCAGCAAATTAATAATACTAAAGAAAAGGCGAAAAATGTAGAGACACATACAGCATCTTTACCTAAAGAAAACGAAACTAAAAAACGGCGCGGGTTATCTAATTGGCAAAAGCGAGAATTTGAGCAGTTGGAAGGGAAAATTGCCCAAATGGAAGCCGAAAAAGCAGAAGCAGAGAAAGCAATGGCGAATGTTCCTCCTGGTAACTACACCCAAGTACAAAAACTTTACGAACAGGTGGAAACGCTTAAGGAAGCAATAGATGTGGCGACTGAGCGTTGGTTAGAATTGGCTGAGATTGAGTCTTAATCTCCACATTATTAGCGTGCTTGTAGCTGTTCTTACTGCTGTTCTAGCAGACAAAACTTGTAATTATCATTCTTATCATCAGGTTTACACTTTCGTTGAACTCTGACTAACACCCCAAGCTTATTATCGTCTTCGGGATTAACTTTGCGGTCATGCTGTGCATCAAATTGCACTTTTCCTGTAGCACCTTGTGTTGAAAAGTTAGGATCATTTAGGACATTGTATAAACCTGGGCGACTGGGATTATTCCCCTGTTTTTTCAGCGCTTCAACTATTGTCTGAGTTGCATCATACGCAGTAAGTGCTCCCCATCCTACGTATTGAGTTCCCCAAAGTTGTATAGATTCTTTCTTGAACGCTGGAGTAGTAACATCTACATGAGAAGGTACAGCGAGTACCACATTGTTAGCATTTCTAGCTTTATCGTCCAAGGGAAATATAGCATCATTGTACAGAGTATCTCCACCTAACAAAGGTTTTCTGCGATCAATTAACTGAATAGCCAATAACCCGTTGCTTGTAGCAGCTTCTTCTGCGCCAAGAGCTAACATCAAAAACTTTGCGTCTTGTGCCTGCTGCACACATTCATGTACTCTAAACTTGGATAAATCACAGGAAACAACGTTTCCTTGGGCAAACTTTTTCTCAAATGCCTCTTTAAGAGACTGACTATAAGAGGATGTTTGAGAATTGAAAAGAATAGCTCCTTTTCCAGAGCCAGGAATTGTCTGCACATACTTAAATAAATCGTCAGCTGCAACAGAGTCATTGGTAGCCGTACGGAAAACATATTCACTTAAATTAAACTTATAGCCAGAAGAGCTAGAATTAGACTGTCTGACAGCGGTACTTGTGGGAGAAACTGCAACAATTTTGCTTTCATAAACCTCTCCTGCTATCAGAGTGACATCACTGGTGTAATGACCAATAACCGCTAAAATATTACCATTAAAGTTTCTGTCACCCGGAATATTCTTCTGTGCAAGATGCTTAGCTACTCGTTTTGCTTTGCTGGAGTCATTGTCATCTCTGGCAATTATGACTTGCAACAATCGTCCTTGAATACCATTACTTTGATTATTCAAGTTTTTCTGAACGTGAGCAACCCCACGCAGGACATCTTCGGTAAGCTTTCTAAATTCATTGCTCTCGTTGAATGGAACAACGACTGCAATTGTCAGAGGGTTGCCTTTGATGTTAGCCTTGGCATTGTTTAAAAAGATTAGTGTTTCTGGATCAACAGAGCACTTAAGATTAGCTTGTTTAAATAGATTTATGGCAGTCTGAAAGTTATCCTTGGCAAGTTGAAAGTTTTGAGCACCAAAGGCTTGCATTCCACCTGTCTTTTTATTAAAAGCTTGTTGACAAAGTGTAGTGCTTGATTCAATACTTTGATTAATCAGAGATTCTTCTCCCCTGCTGAAGTAGTTCGGAGAAAGTGGTTGTTCTTGTGGAGATGGTGGAGGTGGTGGAAAAATTATTGACTGGATTTTTGGACTTGCAAGCGCGATCGCCAACCCTAAAAAAATTGCTCCCACAATCAAAACCCTCTTCTTCAAAAACTTCTTAAGTTGATTGAAAAAGGACGAAGGCTCTCTGAAAGTAGGTATCTGCGATAACCATGGTGGAACCAATTTGCTGATTGGGCTGATAACTAATTGCCGGTGCTGTTTAGTAGAGCGACTACTTGAATGCTCCTGTTCTGGAGGTTGAAATTCTTCCTGAGAAAGAGCGGTAATTACGTCTTTAGCATGCTGAAACCGTTGTTCTGGCTCAGGCAACAGCATTCGGTCTAAAATGCCTGCAAAATTGTCGCTTACGTTGGCATATTGTCTCCAATTCCACCTATCCTCATGACGAAGCTTTTCTGGCTTTCTACCTGTTAGCAAACAAACGCAAGTTGCAGCTAGAGAGTACAAATCTGATGAAAAAGATACTGCTTTACCAGCTTGCTGCTCTGGTGGTGCAAAATACTTAGTTCCAATTACGGCTGATTGTTCGGTAGGGACTCCTGCAACTACTACCTGCTTAACTGCACCAAAATCTATCAGATATAACCTCCCATCCGCCTCACAGCGCATGATGTTGGAAGGTTTGATATCCCTGTGTATGACTCCTTCACTGTGAACATACTTTAGTACTTCTAAGAGTTGATGCAGAATTTCTAAAACTTCATCCTCTGAAAATTGCCTTCTTTGACTTAGCTCCTGAGCCAAATTCTGACCTTTGATGTAGTCCTGCATTAAGTAAAAAAACTTCTGCCGATTATCTGAACCCTGAAGAAATTGGTCTTGTAAATTAGGGGGAGCTTCGACTACAGCAAATTCTAGTGCTCGCGGGATTTGTGAGTGGTTAAGTCTATGTAAAACGTTTGCCTCGCGCTCAAACAGCCTTTGTATCACATCAAGCTGTAACTTTTTATGAGTAACTCTAGGGTGCAACTGCTTGATTACACACAGCGAATTATGTTTCTTAAGATCCTCTGCGATGAATGTCCTACCAAATCCACCTTGTTCTTCATCTGGGACTAATAACCTTTTTGGCAAGAAACGCCCTTCCACAATTAAGGGCATTCCACAGTTAATGCAATGTAGTTGTCTAACAGGTCTGCCAGCGAGACGTTCCTCAGAAATTTGAGTTATGGGGTCTTGGCAGTTTGGGCGAGTGCAGTAAATTTCGATGGAAGGAGAGCTGTTATCCATTGGTAAACCTTTATAGTTACTCTCTCTGTAGATAGAAATACGATTATAAAAAGTCTAATTATAGAAAATAGACTTATCCACCAATTAACCTAGAAGCCTTATAAATTAGGGGGTTAAAACCTAATTTTCCGATATGTTTAATACTTAGTTTACATATCTTCGCCATCATCGCCCACCAGCCTCAGCAGATGCTCAATTTTATCGATACCTAAGGGTGAAGGTGGAGTATGTACCTTATCTTGTGGCTCAATGTATAGAAAAACACGGCTATCTTTCTAACAACTTCTCCAGAGTCACCTCTATTTGCTGTAGCAGGTCACGGATGAAAATGGAGTTTTCCGCCCGTTGAAAAGTCCGAAAATATCTGAGGGGCAAAAAGTCAAACTTACGGTGGAAACAACTTTAGTGTCAAGTCCAGATGATATGCTTAAACTAGCTGCTCAGGTATATTAAGGCTTATCTGCAGAAGAAATTGATGAAATTGAGAAAATTGCATGATGGCTGCAAGCTGCAAACAACTTCTACAAAACCATGCTCAAGCTTGGCACGAAGCTACCGTACATCCCTTCCTTGAACAGTGCAAATTAGGCACCATTCAGCCCCAGCAATTTAACACATGGCTGGTGCAAGATTATCTGTTCGTTGTCGATTTTACACGGTTGGTGGGACGGGCGTTGGCAAGCGCACCTCCACATCATTTTGATGTCATTTTGGGGGGACTGACAGCACTCAAAGATGAACTCAATTGGTTTAAGGAAAAAGCAGCCCAACGTCAGCTTAATCTCGATACAGCAAAACAACCAACCTGCATAGAATATTGTGAATATATGCAGAGCCTTGCTATAATGCCCTATCCAGTGCAAGCAAGTACATTTTGGGCAATTGAATTTGCCTACAATCAAGGTTGGCAGTTACCTGGAGTGATGCCTGAACCGTACAATGAATTTGCAGACAGATGGGGAAATCGCGGTTTTACTGAATACGTGAAATTTTTGGAACATCAAGCTGATGAGGTGTTGGAAACGGCATCAGCAACTGTTCAACAGCAAGCTGAAGAGGCTTTTTTAAGGGTAGCAAAATTCGAGAAAGATTTTTGGCAAATGGCTTTTCATGCAGCACAGTAGAAAGAAAGCTGAATTTACTATTGTTTACGGTTCATACCTAATAATTGCCTGTCGCGACAATAGAGAATTTGCACAATCAACATTACCTGTCCAGTCTTTACAGGGTTTTCTCACTTTTGAAAGACCTTGGACAATGCGAACACGAAAGCCATATTCTGTGGGATAAACCTCATACATAAATGGTTTATTACCCTTAGCAATGAATGCAGCTGCTAGGGCTGGTGTCGTACAAATCATTGCTTTCTTATCTGGAGGTATATAATAATCTATAAAAAAATCACGATCTTCAGAATCATGAGTCCAACCACTACCTACCTCAGTTGTAGCCCAAAATAGACATCTAAAATCAGGTCTTATATGAGAATCTAACTCTTCTTGTTCGACAACTTTAGAAATAGCATGAGGATTATTTGCCTGTACTTTGCGTTGAACTTCCAATTCTTTAAGTACATAATCCATCTGTACAAATTTTACTCTGACAATCTTAGCTAAAAAACAGGTCAAGAACAGTGAAATAACCCCAAACAATATTGTTATTGTGAGTATAGGACCTTTAATTTTGTAAGCTAGAATTGTCTTTTTCATGCTTGTTTTAGTGAGAAAGGCTGTAACTGCCTAACTTTACAAATGGTACTTAGTATTATCCGGATTAAATTATTACATGGATGGCAACCTAGCCATTTTATAGCCAACTACCCGGCTGCTATGTCATGCAGACAGGCGATCGCGTTAAGCGTTGCAAAAGAGGGACTATAGCGGGGTTGCGTGAGTTATCACAACCTAAGGGATTTCCAAGAAATAAATTATCTATCTTGTGGGGTGGGCGTCCCCGCCCGCCCAGTTAATTATATAATCTGATAATTATGCAAAATACTTCTACTCAATATTTCCGTAGCAGCGCTATTCACTTTTTAGAACAAAGTCCTCAAGAACGTCTAGAAATTCTCAAGCAACTTGGTATAGCCCGCTATGATTTTTTAACCAAGATGTGCCTCAATGAAGCAAATATAGCTTGTGTCATGCGGTTTCTCCAAAATCCTAGTCAGCTAAAGTTCCCTAATTTAATAGGAGCAGATTTATCTGGCTTGATTTTAGATGAAGTTAACTTCATCCGTGGTAATTTATTAGGTGCAAATTTACGAGGAACCAGTTTAGTAAATGCAGACGTTATATTTGCCAATTTTAGCAACGCAGACTTGAGAAATGCAAATTTGACTGGTGCTACTCTTAATGAGACTATGTGGTTAAATACTCTTGTAGAGGAGTGCGAGTTTGGAGAAGGAGTTGGGTTGACAAAGAGTCAGCGTCAAGATTTACGACTTCGCGGCGGTAGGTTTAGTCTTTTAGGTGAGAATTAAATTAAATAACCACAGAGGCGCAGAGAACGCAGAGAGAAATAGAGGTTTTTGTTGTATATAAATTGGAATTAACAGATTAATGAGTGATTCGATTAAGCTGCCCCAAAAGTTGATGCTCTTAGGTTCAGGAGAACTCGGCAAAGAATTTGTTATTGCTGCTAAACGTCTTGGTAATTATGTGATTGCTGTTGATCGCTATGCGAATGCTCCGGCGATGCAAGTTGCTGATTGTTCAGAAGTGATTTCGATGCTGAGTGCTGATGATTTGGAAGCGGTTGTTAGCAAATATCAACCTGATTTTATTATACCAGAGATTGAAGCAATTAGAACAGAAAAACTTTTGGAATTTGAGCAGCGAGGAATGACAGTTATTCCAACTGCGGCGGCTACTAACTATACAATGAACCGGGATAGAATTAGGGAATTAGCACATCATGAGTTGGGCATCCGCACTGCTAAATATGGTTATGCGACAACTTTAGAAGAGTTGGTTGCTGTTTCTGATGAAGTTGGGTTTCCTAATGTCGTGAAACCTGTGATGTCATCTTCTGGCAAAGGGCAATCTGTAGTTAAAGAAAAGAACGAAGTTGAGAAGGCTTGGAATTATGCGATCGCCAATTCCAGAGGTGACAGTCAAAAGGTGATTGTCGAAGAATTTATCAATTTTGAAATTGAGATTACTTTACTGACAATTAAGCAGTGGAATGCACCGACAATTTTCTGTTCTCCTATTGGTCATCGCCAAGAAAGAGGAGATTATCAAGAATCTTGGCAACCAGCAAAAATTTCGGAAAAGATGATAGTGGAAGCGCAGGAAATATCTAAAAAAGTCACTGATGCATTGGGAGGAGCGGGAGTTTTTGGCGTAGAGTTTTTTATCACTAAAGACGAAGTGATTTTTTCCGAGCTTTCCCCCAGACCACATGATACGGGAATGGTGACATTAATCTCGCAAAATCTTAACGAATTTGAACTGCACTTAAGGGCTATTTTAGGCTTGCCGATTCCTCATATAGAACAGTTGGGTTTTTCCGCCAGTGCCGTCATTTTAGCCACGGAAAAATCAGATTCCATAGCATATACAGGTGTAGCCGAGGCGCTATCTGAAAAAGATGTGGACATTAAGCTATTTGGTAAACCTAATGCCCATCCTTATCGCCGAATGGGAGTCGCTTTGGCTAAAGGGAGTGATATTCAAGAAGCGAGGGAAAAGGCTACGAGAGCAGCGAGTAAAATCAAAATCATTAGTTAATAGTCAGTAGTCGGTGGTTAGCTAACTCAAGTAACTAATTTTAACCTCAGAAACTAAGTACTGGAGTTTAGACTAACACATGACAAAATGACCCAGCAGCACTGAGTTTACAAG
>NZ_CAWUDP010000149.1:0-18129 GCF_963920835.1 Scytonema sp. PCC 10023 | reverse complement strand
GAAGTGATCGCAATTATTATAGTCCACGTCCTAATTAGACTGGCTATAGCTATACAAAGTACCGGAGTCAACCGTCATACCCTTTAGCGACCCAGACCCGTTCCAAGAATTTACATATCCTACCGCACTGTTGGCGAAACGGGCGATTGCAGAATATCTTGCTCAACCACTGGCGAAATTATCAGCCGAACAGCGAGCATTTATTGATGCATTGCTAGCCGAGACTTTGAACAAAAAGGCGCTCATGGAGAGGGTGCGGCAGTACTTCCAACAGCCAAAAGGGGGAGAACAACATGCTCACTGAGGTTATGGAACACTTTGGCTTGGTTAAGGAGTTTCCCAAGGTCGGGTACTACGAGACAGACCACCAAAAGCAAATGTTCAAAGACATTAAAGCCGCCATCTATTCAGGGAAACTGGTTGCCCTTACGGGGATTATTGGGTGTGGCAAGACGACCACTTTACGACGTTTATTTGAAGTTTTAGACAAAGAAGGTAAAATCCTGGTATCGAAGTCGCTTTCTGTGGATAAAGACCGCACGACGCTGCCAACACTGATATCTGCTTTGTTCTACGATTTGTCGGCAGACAAGGAAATTAAAATTCCTAAAGTTGGCGAAAAACGGGAACGGGAACTGCGGGATCTGGTCAAGAAGGGTAAAAAGCCAGTGGCGCTGTTTGTTGATGAGGCTCACGACCTACACTATAGTACTCTATCTGGACTCAAACGGTTAATGGAGGTAGTTGAAGACGGTGGTGGCACCCTTTCGGTGGTGCTAGCTGGTCATCCCAAACTGAAAAATGATTTGCGCCGTCCAACGATGGAAGAAATTGGGTATCGCTCAACAGTCTTCTCCCTAGATGGTATTGTTGGCAGTCAACGAGAATATATTGAATGGCTGGTATCTAAATGTACTACTGAGGGAACTCAAATTGGTGACATATTAGAAGCGGAAGCTATTGACTTACTTGCCACACGACTAAGGACGCCACTACAAATTGAACAACATTTGACGCTAGCCTTTGAGGCTGCCTACCAACTTGGAGAAAAACCAGTACAGGGCGCGATTGTTGAGTCGGTTTTATCGAAGCAGATTGATGATTTGGAACCTACTCTCAAAAGGCATGGATATGACACCAAAGGCTTGGCTGAACAGTTTAATGCCAAACCCGCCGAAATTAAATCACTGTTTCGCGGTCAGCTTGAACCAGCGCGTGCCCGTGAATTGCAGGAGCTAATGCTGGCGGCGGGACTGCCAATTTGAGCAGATCCTCAAGCGCATCTGCTAACATTCGCCTATTTGCATTTAATATGAGCCGAGATTTATGATTGCAAGCCAGTTGCAATTAATTTGAGCCGAGTTGCAATTAATTTGAGCCGGAGTGCGTTCTTATTTGCAATTAATGTGAGCCAGTAATTATCTTGTTTGCAAGCCGGAGTGTTTATATTTGCAAGCCGCTACACATAAGCGGGATTCGGGTGAAATTAAACGTTGTTGTTGGGCAATCTTTAGCCCCCGACTTATAAAGAGTAAATTCTGATATTGTGGGGACAATTCCCTAATTTCACGTTCTTCCTGGGCGGCAGATGTGACCTCGATTGTGTGATATTTGGGGTTTGTATTGCCCATCACTACTCGAAATAAATACACCCGTCGCCCAGAGTCACCCCTTGCTACTACCGTCAGTAAGCTGCTATTTGTCTTAAGCAATTGCGGCACGTTTAACGGGTTGATTCGCCGCAGATGCAACACAGTCGCCCCTGGAGAGTCGCACTCTCGTCCCAACCCCGACAAACAACCATCAACATCTAAAGAAGCGATCGCAGGGTTATCCAGCCATACTTTCTCTACTATCTCGCCACTGGGAATGAATGAAATATTAACTCCATACCCCGGCGACAATTCAATTAGCGGTATCTCACTTCCACTGTGACCAGTTGCTATGTCTTGTGAGATACGTCGCACCCCTTGGGAAGCTTGACTGGAACCAGTAGTTTCGCCAGCAACTACTGGCAGAATACCAGCAGCAAAGGTCAGCGCAGTAGATATAGAAGCGATGACAGCCAAATGTCGAAGAAAAGATTTCATGGTTAAAAGTGTTTAAAATTGAAAAGATTGGTTGATAAACACTTGCACATCTGTGCCTGGACGGACGTACCAAACCTCTTCTCGTTGTTGAATTTCTGAAAGCGCCCGTCTGTTGCGTTCTAAAATTTGTTCAGTCAGCGGTTCAAACCCTCCTTCCAAAACCGCTCCCAAGATATTGGGACCGCCTCGCCTGGTGGAAGAAAAAGTTGTTGTACCGCCAAACCCATTAGAAGCGGAGTATTGTTCTTCTTTGGGTTGATTGAGTACCTTACCCACTTTAGCAAGGGAGCCAACTACAAATGTTCCTGCGTCCCGTGAAGCTATTTCGGCACCTTTATCACCCCACTTTGATGCCATCAATGGTTGACCGGAACTGCCGCGAATACTAATCGCCCCTGCTGGCTCGCGTTCTTTGAGAGAGCGGATGGGAGTTTTGCGACTTAGGAGATGGGTTTTAAGTTCATCGATGGTATTTTCTATTTCCCAACGTTGGTGGTATTCGGATGCTAGCAACAAAGCTGGGAACACAGTAATATCCATCAAACTGCTAATCAGACGGTAAGTTTTTTGGACCTCATCACAGTCAATAGTGTACTCAATGACTCGCACCTGAATCCACTGGGCACCTTTTTTCCGAGACTTACCATCTGGGTAAATCCAACTCAAATAAGATCCATCATCTAAAACTTGTTCGACCTCGAATTTAACGTTAGCAGGCAATCGTCCTAAGTAGTGACACGATTATTTAAGTGTCGCATTTACCATTTTATAAGAATGCAACCCTCTGTCCCACATCAACAACATCCCATTTGTAACTGAGCGTAGCAGTTTTTGCACCCGGACACGCTCTCCGATGCGATATGGGCATATCAAGGCATCCACTATCAAATGAGTCCCTGTTTCAATCAGCAGAACTAATCTCACTTTGGGGAAAGCCGCTTTAGTACCTCGACGTGTCCCAGGATAACCAAAAACTCTAGCATTCGCCTCGCTATCCGGCACATCCATAACTGTTCCGTCTACTGCAATTGATGAGCAATCCACCCAAAAAAGCGCCTGGAGTTTGAGGTGTTGCTAAAGGACGGACAACACTTTCAAATAATTGGTTCATCACTCGGCATCCTACCCGTTGTCTGGCTTCACTAATTGATGAACTGCTTGGGAAAATGCCAATACTTAGCTACAGCAATCCATTTCCTGCTCAAACCATTCACGAGATTTTTCAGCACTGTTCGTAATCGTTACCGATGGCCACAGACTCATAGCGATTACTAGAGTGATCACCAACTGGGATGGAAGTTTTCTTTGACGCTCTTGTTGGCTGTTTGTCTTGCCAATTGCCTGTTCAATGGCATCTGAGGGTATAGCTGTTTCTATCGCCCTGAATACCTCAGATGATTCGATTACTGGAGATATGAAGGAGAATTCTTTGAGATGAACCAATTTAGCGATTGCCCTTTGGGCACTGCGCTCCGCGCAATCGCCTGTTAGAGAATAACAGTTAATCTACCTGATTTTGGGCTTAACCGAGAAGTATTGGTGGACGACCTTTGTAAGTCCACTTGAATAGTTTACTTTCAATTGCGTCCGCAACAAGTTCTTCTTTCGATTTGTATCGTCGGTAAATTATGGGTTTTCCAACTCCAGCACGGGTTGCAATTGCGTTCATGCTCATGCGCTCGAATCCAACTTCTGCCAGCAGTTCCAGGGTCGCTTGCAGAATCGCTTGATGAGATTGGGTACTTCGGGGCCGTCCCAATGGCTTTTTAGCGGTATCACTCATTGATGGTATTATAATTTACGATATCGTATCGTAACAGAGGCAATTATGAGTCAACATTCACACCCTCGTTACACAGACAAAAACAGCACCCAGACCCTTCGACAAGGACTCGATGAATACTATGCTGTGAACTCGAATCTCACTGATCCAAGGGAACTATCACAAGAATTTGCAAAAATTTTGCTGGCGCACGATGTCACCCACATCATTTTTGGCTGTGATACAAGTATGTATGACGAAACCAAATTGTTGCCGCTGACTTGGTGGGCAAGCGACTACAAGTTTCGTGACCACCTACGTGCGCTCAAAGATCCCACAATCGGTCCTGCGGTCAGCATCATGTATGACGACTTGGTGAAGCAGCATGGGTTGCTATGGTTGTATGGGTCAATTTTCCTGGTATTGCCACGACTGCTGCCAGAGCTAATTATGATGTGGTTCAAAACTCGCAAGCGTCACCGTTATGTTCCGTTTCTGAATTTTGAACCGCTTCTAGATCGATCACTCTTAGATATTCGTCAAGAGTTTGACCTTTTGCCTTTCATTAAATCCCATATTCCGCACCAAGTAGTATCACTGGAGTAAAAAGTAATAAATCGAACAAAAAAACAGTGAATGCGCTGGGATCGTTAGGGTGGGATGGAAGCTCGGTCTAGGGGGCGATCGCGAATAACTCAGCAAGATTGTGAGAAGCTGATCAATACCTTCGCCAATTTACGAGGGTTCAACGCCTGTAGAAACAGGGTGAATACCAGGGGAAACGCATCTTAATTATTGATATGAATTAATGAAAATTTCAAAATTATCTAAAAAATTGCAAAAATGACCGATATAATAAACACAGTAAATCAATAATTCGACTTTGATATAAATTCTTTTATCTGAAATGTAAGAATTCACTAATAATGCTAAAAAAAGTTCAAGAATAAGTCCTCCTGAAATAGTTTACTATCTCTGAAGCTAGTAAAAAATTCAGGCAGAGCATAAAATTGAAGTATTTAGAAGCTCGCTTCAGCTAGCGCTAAAACTCTCGCGCTCATATTTGTTATCCATTGCTGCGAGAAACTGCTTATTTTTTAGACCGACTTTGACACTTTTCTCTTTACCTAAAAGATTGACTGCAATAGCAGCGTAAAACTGCAAAATTCTGTGGAGCGTTATCTTTTCTAATTCGACAGTCATCTTCCCTAAAAGCAACATCCAGTACCCAGTGTAATGAATTTTCTATTCCCCAATGACTCCGTACCGACTCTGCAAACTTTTGGGCATTATTGCGCTCGACTACTAATATAGTAACGGGTTTCCACCGTTGTTTTACCATTAAGGGTGCGGATGTACTCTACCATACCTACACTATTAAATTTTGCCCATTTTTGTTCTGGGTCTAAACGCTCACTTATATTAGATAACATTAGATAATGGCGTATTTCCTGCCGTCCATGTGACATTTCTTGGTTCTTATACGTACTGTATTCCCAGTCATCAAAGCCATTACTTATCGCATCTTTAAATAACTGTTCAACCTCAGTATGAAGGTTACCTTGATTCTTTTTTAAGGTAATAATGTAATCTGCTTCTTTGTTGACAATTAATTTGACAATCTCTTTTTGACACCCTATAGCATCTATAGTAACAATACAACCAGATAATTCTAAAACCTTAATTAGTTCTGGTATTGCCGTAATTTCATTTGATTTGCAATCTACTTTGACTTGTCCCAACACTAATTTGTTTGCAGTTGCCCACGCACTCACCAAATGAACATTGCGCCTTGTTCATTACCCAAGTCAATCGGAGTTACATAACGTTTTTCCATCAATTGCAACAACTTCACCTGAAGTTATCTTATGTATTGATTTCATCCAGTTCAGGAAACATTCCTGGAACTGTTGGGGATTAATCAGTGCAAATACTCGTGCAAAAGTATCATGTGTTCGCGAAGCGTGCCGTAGGCATGGGTATGCCATTTGGTAATTCTAAAAACATTTTTAACCATTCATACTTTGCGCATCCATACGTCTCAATTGCCACCCAACTATCCGCTCCACAAATCACCCCACAGATGGCAATGGTAATAATATCGATTAACTTATGTCGTTTCGTGCGATCTATTCGTGGATCTTCTATCTGTGCAAAGTGATCAGCAATGGTGATTTTAGGCTTGATCTTCATTCAAGGAGAAATCAAATTGTAATTCTTCTGGTTCTGCTTCCTGAGAATATCACGCTCAAGAGAGGCTGACTTTCCCCTGTATGGAAAAGGGGTAAAGTTCGCATTGTTTATGGCTCGCTCCGCACGAATTGCGATTGCGCAAAGCGAGCGTCCAATCATGCAATCGCATTCATTTTTCGGTCTACTGACATTCGATGCGTACGCGCAGCGGCGGCTTCCGCATCGCCTGACAGTGGAATTATCAGCACAACCATCGCCGCCTTTTCGGTCAATCCATGTTCTACATTCGATGCGTACGCGCAGCGGCGGCTTCCGCATCGCCTGACAGTGGAATCATCAGCACAACCATCGCCATCTTTTCTCTTTACCCCCATATATTTATTTTTTTGTCAAGTCTTATTTAGATGCGTTTGCCCTGGTTGGGTAATCCCATACTGCTTACCGTGGATGATGAAATGGTGCAGGTGAATATCCTCCCACCCCATTGCCAGCTGGATCGTGTAATGCAAGTCTTCTATCGTGCTGTCGCTGCTGACAAGTATGCGCCGCCAAATCATTGGGCTGATGCCCAACAGCACCACCTTTAGTTGATATATGACGGGTTCAGAAGAATCAGACATTGAGTCATCTTACCGCGTTGTGTCCCTCATCTCCCCCGAAATTTTTCGCTCTCCTTTTAGCTGTACTATTTAATCGAAAAACGAACTAAAAAAATTACATTTATAACTTAGTTATATTACTATAACTAAGTTATACTAACTGACAAAAATTAGCACACATTCTATAGTTAAGTTATGTTGCCTCGTTGAGGGCAACAACCTAACAATCAATTTGTTGTAATAGTGCAATCATCCAAACTATGACTACAACTTTACAAAGACGCTCAAGCGCTAATGTATGGGAGAGGTTTTGTGAGTGGATCACCAGCATTGACAACCGTTTATACATCGGTTGGTTCGGCGTGCTGATGATTCCCACCCTGCTTGCCGCTACTATCTGCTTCATTATCGCCTTCATCGCTGCACCTCCCGTTGACATCGATGGTATCCGCGAGCCTGTTGCAGGTTCCTTAATCTACGGCAACAACATTATTTCTGGTGCTGTTGTTCCTTCTTCCAATGCCATTGGTTTGCACTTCTACCCCATCTGGGAAGCAGCTTCCTTAGATGAGTGGTTGTACAACGGTGGTCCATACCAGTTGGTCATCTTCCACTTCCTCATTGGTTGCTTCTGCTACCTGGGTCGTCAGTGGGAGTTGTCCTACCGCTTGGGTATGCGCCCCTGGATCTGCGTAGCATACTCTGCGCCTTTGGCTTCTGCTACCGCAGTATTCTTGATTTACCCCATCGGACAAGGTTCCTTCTCTGATGGTATGCCTTTGGGCATCAGCGGAACCTTCAACTTTATGTTTGTGTTCCAAGCGGAGCACAACATCCTGATGCACCCTTTCCATCAGCTGGGTGTTGTAGGTGTATTCGGAGGCGCTTTGGCTTGTGCTATGCACGGTTCTCTGGTAACCTCCAGCTTGGTACGTGAGACCACCGAGAACGAATCTCAGAACTACGGCTACAAGTTTGGTCAGGAAGAAGAGACATACATGATCATGGCTGCCCACGGTTACTTTGGACGCTTAATTTGGCAAAACTTTGGTTGGAGCAACAGCCGTTCATTGCACTTCGTTCTAGCTTCGTTACCCGTAATTGGTATCTGGTTCACCGCATTGGGTATCAGCACGATGGCATTCAACTTGAACGGATTCAACTTTAACCAGTCCGTTCTAGACTCACAAGGTCGTGTGATTAATACTTGGGCTGATATATTGAACCGTGCCAACTTGGGTATGGAAGTAATGCACGAGCGCAATGCTCATAACTTCCCCCTCGACTTAGCTGCTGGAGAAACTGAGCCAGTTGCTCTCACTGCTCCTGTTATCAATGGGTAAACTCATCCAAATTCAGATTTCAGTGGTCGGTTTTTAAGAGTACTTTACCTAAAGCTGATTTACTGAATTGATGTAATACCAATTCTATGTGAGGTTGCGCTTTATTCACCCATAGGCTAAAGCCTCGGGCTACACAAACAAAGCCTGCAAAGGCAGGCTAATTAGGCGCATCTTCATAGAGAAACGGTAAAAGCGCTCCTGGAAGGAGCGCTTTTTTATTTTCAACTTCCCCGCCCTACTAGTCTGTCAAGAAATAATTGAGGGATAAAGTCGCTTAAGGGACTTCCAGAAAATAAAGTATCCCAATTATCAATAATGATAATCACATTCAAGGGGGCACTCAGGGCTGCCGACGGCAGCCCTGAGTGCCCCCTTTATAGTAAATTTAATAATTAAGCTTACAAAAAAAGCTATGTCTAAAATTGAAGAACAAATCGAGCGATTGACCAATTCTACCCATGAGCTTTTTCCCGATTTAGGGAATTGGTTTATTGATATCTGTTGTGGAAAAACTTAAGTTTTAAAATAGTTATCAAAGTCTGCTGAAGCTCTAGACGAATATTAAATCAACACCATCTCACTTCGCGCAGAAACTGTGGAGTGCAGACTGTTCAGGCATACTTGAGGGGAAGAAAGCGGTTGCTGACAGCAACCGCTTTCTTCCTCCTCCTAACGATTATCATTGTCTGTTGAAGATTGCCTCTAGATTTTTTTGGGATAATTTATTCTTTGGAAGTCCCTTCATGAAATTCAAAAGCAGGGTTACACAGGTAGTTATGATACCGTAGCTCGCTATACCCGTCGCATCCGTCATTCACAAGGACTCAAACCTCGACAACGATATTCAAAACAGGTTCTACCAAAAGTTGCTGAACCTGAGAAACTTCGCCTGACGCCTCGTCGTGCAGCATGGTTGGTGCTACGCAAACAGGAATCACTTGAGCCAAATGATGAACAACTAATTGCATTGCTAATAGCCCAGCACCCCGATTTAGCTCAAGCCATTGAATTAGCTCAAGGCTTTGCTCAAATGGTACGCACTCTTACGCCATTACAACTTGACGAGTGGCTCACTCAAGCAGACAGTAGCAATCTTTCTGCTTTTGGTCGCAATGCGTTGCGTTTACGTGAAGATTACGATGCTGTTAAAGCAGGTCTAACAATGTCAGTCAGCAATGGTCCAGTAGAAGGGCAACCTTATCGACTGAAGATGTTAAAGCGGCAGATGTATGGTCGCGCAAAGATAGATTTGCTTGAGCGACGATTTTTGTTGGCGACCTGAGGGATATAATTTTGAATACTTCAAACTTCTTTTCTTTCAAACTTCCAACTTAACTTATGAGTTATAGAAATCAGTTTATATGGCAACGAGCAGTTCAGCTTGCCATTAATTGCTATAAATTTACGCGTTTATTCCCTAAATCGGAATTATATGGTTTGACAAGCCAAATACGACGTTCCGGAGTATCTGTTGCATCCAATATTGCTGAAGGTTATGGCAGACGTTCAAAACAAGAGTACATACAGTTTTTACATATTGCGTTAGGGTCTTTGAGAGAGCTTGATACACAATTAATAATTGCTAAGGAAGTTGATTTAGCACAGAAAGAGCTTTTCACTCCATTATTGAATGAAGTTGAAGAAATGCAAAGTATATTAGTTGCAACTTTAAACAAGCTAAAAGATTAAAATTTTACTTCTTCCTTCTTCCTTTTTCCTCCTTCAGCATAGCTGCCCTCAGCATAGCTGCCTTACCCCAACCAGGATCACCAAATTCTGCCAAGAGCCTTAATGTGGTTTCAATTTTGACTTGTTTGCGGTTTGAAGCGTTCTTGTTTGCAGTTCGTTACAGGTAGTCGTAGCGTGGGGGTTGACCTGGTTCTATTGGCAAGGGTTCGGCAATTTCTGCTACCAACTGCTTGTTACTCTCATCAAAACAAACGACCGGATATTGGGGGTCATAAGGACGCTTGTAAACATCAAGTACATCTTCCATGTGGCAAACAAACTCGGCTGAAGCTTCGGGGGGAATTATCCAAGATTCGCGATAAACCTTGGTTTAAGTTGGTTTTTTTTAGTGTCTGACGAATCGTTTCATGAGAAATGCTCTCCACTTCCTCCAACTCGACCAGCCGTTGTGCCAACAGTCGTAATGTCCAACGGGCACTACCACAGGGAGGACTGCTACAAGTAATGGCTACCAAATGTGCTTCCCCGTCTCCGTCCAACCGTCGTGGTTTGTGTTTGGTTTGAGCTTTTCGGTTGAGAGCTGCTTCTAGACTCAACTCCACAAATTGCTGCCGTACCCGTTCGATGGTCGCAACGCTAAGATCTAGAGCTTTGGCGATTGCGCGGAGCGCACTGCCCAAAGGGCAATCGCTTGATCTGTCCAACCTCCCTCCTTTTGATTGATGTCAGCTTTCAGTAATACACGCGCATG
This sequence comes from Scytonema sp. PCC 10023, assembly GCF_963920835.1. NCBI lineage: Bacteria > Bacillati > Cyanobacteriota > Cyanophyceae > Nostocales > Scytonemataceae > Scytonema > Scytonema sp. PCC 10023. The sequence continues at coordinate 7,702 of NZ_CAWUDP010000149.1, read as the reverse complement.
ATTTATTTTGTACGCACTTTCTTTACCCTTTGTTGTTAATTTTTCGCGCGTATTCTCGTTCTTTGGAGGTTAGGCGGACGACGTATTTTTTCTTGGGCATCACACACAGCATCGGTTCAAGTTTATATAGATTACCGTGTTTTTTCATCCCTCAACTCAAAATTGACAGACTACTACAACGTTTTGGTATAAAGATATAACTTTACTATAACTTTTAATAACTGACAAAGCTTAGCAGACATTCTATCGTTATGTTATGTTGCCTCATTGAGGTCAACGACTTTACAGTCAACTTGCAACATAGTTGTAAGGTTGTGGTTCTATTTTTATAGAGTGCTTAATTGAAACAGCGCTCCTTCCAGGAGCGCTTTTTACCCGTTCCATTGAATTGTCTACTTACTTTTTGGTTGTGTTGCAAAAACTTGTGATGTTATGGTAAATGTGTTCTCTGTAGCAACTACCGGGATGCAAGAGTTGTGTTGCAAAAACTTTTTGAGGGCATAAAAACCCCGTTGTCGGGTTTTGTTTATGCAGCTACTCCGAAAATTTTGGCAAGAGATTTCACTTGACCCGAAATGTCTCCTTTTTCGATTCCTTGAATTTGTCCTTTTCGGATCATATTCATTGTCTGGTAACCTCTCAATGTCCGCCATGCTGTATGGAATGATTTGAACCCTAGTCCTGGATTGACCAACCGTTTTATCGGTCGGTGGTCTGGCTCCACAATATTATTGAAATACTTATTCTGTCGAAATTGGCAGGTTTTTGGGAGGGTTTGTGCTGCTTTGAGTTCGTCAATCGCTTTCGGATAAGCCGCATTCTTATCCACATCTATAACTCGTGGCGACTGGTGATGCCTAGCCTTCAAAGCCTTATGGAAGAATCGTTCTGCTTTCGAGTGCATCTCGTCCACACACTCAGCATAAAGTCAAGGGTATTGCTCTGTGAATCCACTGCCCGATACAGATATTTCCATTCACCTTTGACGTGCGATATACGTCTCATCCACCCGCCATGAGTCGTTGGTCGTTCTAGGTGAGTCCGGCATCGTTTATCTAGTTCGGGGGCATAGCCTTGAACCCATCGATAGATTGTCGTGTGCTCCACTCTCTTGTCCCCGTTCCAGCATCATCTCTTCCAAATGGCGGTAGCTCAAAGGATAGCGCAAGTACCACCGCACGCACAGCACTCTGGTTGTCTGATTGAAAGTGACGCCATTTGAACGGTTGCTTGGGGTTCATTAACGGGGTGACTCTGGCAAAAAGCAGTTGGTATAAATAACACTTCTACCAAACCACCACAGGTTTTTGCAACACAACCAATTGTCGAGATAACGTCGTTTGGGGATGATGAGTTTATGAGTGAACACGTCAAAAGCTCACCTGGACGCCCACGTAGCGTCCAAGCCCATCAAGCGATTATTCAAGCGACCCTTGACCAGTTGGCGCAGGTTGGGTACCAAGGCATGAGCATCGAAGCAATCGCCGCACGTGCTAGGGTGGGCAAACCCACCATCTATCGACGGTACAGATCTAAGGAAGAACTTATTGCAGACGCGATCAAAAGTCTCAGGGAGGAGGTCCCGATACCGGATACTGGCAGCCTCTGGGGAGATCTTGATATCTTCATCGAGAATGCAGCGAAAGCCACACTCAGTTCCCTTGTTCGTCAAACCATTGCCCTAATCATCAGCACAGCGTCTAGCAGTCCTCAGTTTGCCTTTGTCTACTGGGCAGAATACATGAAACCTCGGCTTCAAGCCTTTTCCGTTGTGCTTGAACGTGCTAAAGGTAGGAATGAAATCCAGGCAGATACAGACCCTGATTTGGTCTTCGACCTCATGAGCGGGGCAATGTTGTATGCGCTGGTCTTTAAACCTGCCACTGAGCCATTTGAGGCATATATTCATCGCGCCCTGAAGCTTTTACTTAAAGGTACTGGTGGAGAGTGAAAAAAATCAAAGGATTCAAACCGTTGGGGAGACATTTGCGTGTAGCGAACAGTATGATGAATGTTTTTAAATTCAGTAGATCGAAAAGTTTTTTAGAAGACTTACCAGCCGTTCATTTGAGCAAGTATAACCCTCTTTTGTTACTTCGGGGAGAGTAAAATAAAGGACATTCTCCAAAAATCAAGTCCTGACAATGACTGCACCCAGAGAGGCAGTAACGACGGTAGGGTTTATTGACGATTACTGCCAGCACTACCAAAAACTGTTTGACGATGCTAGAAACTTTGAATGCTTCAAGTTCTTACACTTGGGGATGATATCAGAAACTAAGCGCAAATCCTTACTATAGCGAAACACAGTTGTACGTCCAATGCCAATTTGCTTCGCTACAGCTGGTGCTGACCAGCCTTGGTGGTGTAAGTCCCAGACTTGTTGATAGTTTGTCAGTCGGCGTGTTCTGCGTTGTTCGGCTCGATGTTGCTCTTTAGTCGTTGGTTGTGGTGGTGATACCAACACAACCGTAGTCCCGTCTTGACCACCCGCATTTGAAAGGCTGTGTTCGACAGCGACCGCTTTGATAGCTTGACTGTGTGCGCCAAACACCTGATCCAGGGTTTCGCCTAAGTTTTGCAACAGATGAAACCGATCAGCAACCTGGATGGCCGCCAAGGCAAACGCATCTTGTCAACAAGAACCTCTCAATGTCAATAAAACCCAAAATAATCGCATTAATCCCCGCTTATTGACAATGTTTTAAGCGATTGCGCCCAGCGCAGTGCTATGCAGGGCAATCGCCTTAACCCCTGAAAAACCAATCAAACAATAAATTCTTGTTTTTGCGTTGATACACTAATTAAGGTTTTTGTCAAGACTAATTAAGATGCGTTTGCCCTGCCATACGCGGCGACAACACGAGGCAGCCGTTCGCAAAAAATCCGCCGCATACATATTTTATTGATACAGAAGAACCGACGGGTGAGCAATTGTATCTGTACCGTCACTCCCTGCCAAGGTAAGTCGGCAACTGTTCGTTTGTAACGACTATGTATCCGTGATGAAGCTTGGTGGCAGCGGGGGCATGGGACTGCTGATTGGATTGTTTTGGCGACCAGTACGACTTGAGTTTCCTCTGAAGTAATGCTTTCTAGTTCAAGTGCTTCGGTGTCAACCAGTAACGGAGTTTCCTTCATATAAACAATTATAGTAAATTGCCAACACTATCATCAAAAGTGCGGAAGACCCGCTATTTTAGTACATCTGCAACCATATAATCTGATACTGACGACTTTCAATTTATCTGAGTAAATCTTCGGCTTTTTTTCGTTCTGTAATGTCTAGAAATGTTTCCAGCATCCGTGTGGCTTGACCTGTTTCATCATACAGGATCTGACCTTTAGCTTCCACCCAACGGATGCTTCCGTTATTTTGGAACAAGCGGAAATCAATATTGTAGTCCATGCGTTCCTCAACAGCATAGCTGACTACAGAGGTTAACTTTTCATGGTCGTCTGGATGAATATATTTTAGTAAGGTGTCAAAGTCACGGTTAAAAGTTTCTGGGTTGAAACCGAAAACAATTTCCAGGTTATCAGACCGGATAATCTCTCGAGTTTTTAGATTCCACTCCCAGGTACCCATGCAAGCAGCTTTCAGTGCTATATTTAAACGCTCTTCACTTTGTTTTAATGCTGCTTTTACTTGCTTGTACTCGGTGACATTGGTGATACTAAAAACTAGTCCTATTACCTGACTTGTTAGGTTCTCAACGGCGTCGGCATACAGTTCGACTTGGATTATTTCACCATAGTGAACACGTATTGCTACCTCACCTTTCCAGGTATACCCATTAAGTATGAGGTTGTGGATTTCTTGTCCAACTTCAGTAGTCACAAACCGAGTGAATAAACCTCCATCTGCATTGAACTCGTCTATTGAGTCCCCAAATAATTTTAGGAAAGCTTTATTAATATCAATGATGTTCCCATCAGTGTCTGTGACGCATATTGCCTCACTAGCTTCTTCAAATGCCTTGAAAAGACACAGGAGCGATTCTTTGAACTGCAACCGCTTGCTTAGTTCAGTTTGTAGTTGATTAACGGCGTATTCTAGCTTGATTGTCTGACAAACTATTAGGGATTTGATCTCAGTGATAACATTGTTATTTTCATTACTTTCTGGTGTAAGTATTTGATTGTGGAACAGTTTTGGGTAAGCGTAACCTTGGAGTATCAGGTTTCTGTATAACAGTGCTAAAAGTGCAGCTATGATGACCAAAAAAATTACCCAAAAGATACCTAACTCTACTTTAAGCTGGCTGAGAGATATAAAATTTCTGTTCATACTTTTAGCTATCAATCTGTAGACAGATTTTTGTATAACGTTATTGAAGAAAGGCAATCAGAGGGGGGAGCCAGACCCTCTGAAGAGCACCTTTTTAGAGATTTGGTGGGGGCTTGGACCCAATTTGGGCTAGGTACAAAGGCTTCTAGTATAATCAAAAACTTCTTTCCTTCTGCACCCTGCAGTATGACTCTGCCTTGCCCGAAGGGCTTAGTCAATAACATGGCTTTAACCTGCAGTATAGTCGTTACTGCATCTCGGGCGTTCCTGAATGGAAGTATGAATCAAGCGATCGCTTCAAACTTGCGGGCGCTACGCGCCCGCAGCGCTACGGAATCGTACTTGAGATAATGTATTACTAATCGAATTGAAAATTTTAGCATTTCTTCTGACTTAGAGTAGCAGAAAGTTTTACGATGTAGACGAGCAAGATAATGTCTTAAACGACTGTTTTCTCCTTCTACCTTCAATTATGCAACGCCGTATCCCAGGCGTGCAGTCATAGCCAGGACTCGATTTTCGTCGATTGTCCTTTATTTTACTACCGCCGTAAAAAAATTATAGCAATTCTCATTTTAAAATTGGTTCAATTTGTGTACGGCAGTCCCAGTGATTGGCAGGGCAAACGCATTTAATTAGCGCCAATCATAAATGATGAAGTTTTTTACCCGCTTGAAAATTTATCCAATAATAGGCGAGCACTACTTTTATTTATTAAACTTAGATTAATCACCATAGTTGATAAAAATGTTTAATAATTTAGCAATATGTAAAGATATTTTCGCGTCTTACTTCAGTTTAAACACTGTGATTTGTAGTAATTATTGAAACCATTAAACTCTTTGGATTTGGACAAATAAAAATGTTCCGAACGTGAGTTTTTCGCCCTAGAAGATGTATTTTCAATTCATTAATCGTATTTTCTACTTCCCAACGCTGATAGTATTCCTTCGCGAACAACTGTGCTGGAAATTTCTCAGGGCAAACGCATCTAAAAAGCAGATGTTGTGTCTTCCAGAACTTTTAGTGTCGTTGGTTGGTTTTGTACAACTGAAGAAAAGCGATCGCTAAAATAACAGATGAACTTTTGTTCAGTTATTGAAAAAAATTAAATAATATTGCGATTCCTTAAGACATCAATCAATATTTATCATTACTAGGGGCAAATATAGCGGTGCGATGTAGAAAGTCGAGTGTTAGAGGATTAAATAAATCCTCATAAAATGAGTGGAGAGCTAACTCTCCCGGTGGAGTCTGTCCCACCGTCCTCACGTAAAAGAGTCATTGACTCCGGTCACACTGGTAGTAAGTAATGAACCCAGTGGAATGCAGACCACGAAAGAAGCCAATACGGTTCAGTTAAGCCCCAAAGTCGTGTAAATTAAGGATTATCCCCAAGAGTGGAAATTAACCGTGGTGCATCTCAAAGATTTCTCACTATTGTCTCCAACGATACAAAATAGCGATTTACTCAAAGCGATAGAGACAGCCATTCCTGCAACTGCGATTGAGCGAGCGAGCCTCCCAAAGGGAGGAGCTTCGCTAACGTAACAAGCAAAGCCAGCGAAGAAAGAAATCGTTCTTTACCAGCACATTTGGTAGTCTGTCTGCTAGTAGCAATGAGCCTTTGGTCGAGAGATTCGATGCGGGATGTACTCAAAAACTTAATTGATGGGATGTCTGAGGCATGGGTAAAGGTTGGTAAATATTGGCGAGTGCCATGTAAATCAGCAATCACTCAAGCGGGCGCAGCGGTTACGGCCAGGGGTAATGAGCCGATTATTTCACCAGTTAGTACAACCAATGGCGACTGCTGAGACAATAGGAGCATTTCTAAATGGACTACGAATTGTGGTGATTGATGGCACTTGTTTTGATGTTCCAGACAGTGATGAAAATGCGAGAGTTTTTGGTCGCCCCAGTAGTCGTCCAGGCACACAAGCAGCTTTTCCCAAAGTCAGATTAGTCATATTAGTAGAAGCCGGAACGCACATAATATTTGATGCAATAATAGTGTCCATACCGTATAGGAGAACGAGTGCGGGCATTAAAATTATTCCGACCAGTACATCAGGGATGTTGTTGATGTGGGATCGGGGATTGCAAACGGGATGCAATGGTACATACAACAGTGCCTAAGGGGTGTGACTATTTAGGTAGAATTCCTGCCAATGTTAAATTCTTTGCAGAAAAATCGTTGTCAGACGGCTCTTATCTGTCATGGATTTACCCATCTGCAAAGCTACGAAAAAAGGGTTGTCAGCCAATATCAGTACGAGTTATCGAGTACACAATTGAGCATCCTGAAAACCCAGAAGAACAAGTGACATATCGCTTGATTACTAGAGCGCCGGTACAGTAATGACAATTCCGGGTTAGGATGACCAAAGGGACTGAAACAAGAGTTGTGCGGTGCCCAATTATGTGAAGTTTTGCAAGGTATTTCTCATTTAAGAGTAGTAGGTTTCAACGAATGCAACCACCTTTGTGGCATCCGCAAGTGGAATTATCAAACATCGAGCAGGCGATCGTTAATCGTATCAAACGTGCCAAACTGTTTATTTTCTTGCGGCAAGTGCGTCACCAATTATTTGATGATGAATTCCAAACAGAGTTGGCAAAAATCTTTGATGAGAACCCCAAAGGTCAACCCCCCATACCGCCGGCGAAATTAGCATTAGTCACTATCCTGCAAGCATACACTGGAGCCAGCGATGACGAAGCAATTGAGTCGTTATTAATGGATAAACGTTGGCAGTTAGTACTAGATTGTCTTGAGTGTGAACAACCACCATTGAGTAAACCAACAATTGTCCGATTTCGCGCTCAACTGATGAAGCGGCGATTAGACCGAAGGCTAATTGAACGCACTGTGGAACTAGCAAAACAGACAGGTGGTTTTGGATCGAGAAATTTGCGAGCAGCGGTGGATTCATCGCCATTGTGGGGAGCCGCAAAAGTAGAGGATACTTATAATCTGTTGGGTCACGTCCTGAAAAAGGCAGTGAGCGCTCAGGGCGCGTCAGCAGGGGCGGGAGCTGACGGATCTAGCGATGGAATTGGGAGCAGAAGTTGTTAGTGGTTCGAGTGTGAAAGCGGCACTAGATATAGACTGGGACAATCCAGAGGAACGCTCTAGTGCTTTGTCCAAGTTGCTTGTGGCCGTACAAGCAGTAGAAACTTGGCTGGAGCAAAATCAGCAACTGAGCGTCGCCGATAGTGTCGAACAGAATCTGAAAGTGGCGCGACAGGTCGAATCTCAGGATGTCGAAGTCACAGTAAATGGGACACCACAGTTGCGGCATGGGGTAGCTAAGGATAGACGAGTCAGTGTGGAAGATCCAACCATGGGATTAAGTTAGGTCGAGGGGGAGTATTATCTCCCGCCCCTCCCATTTAGAACCGGACGTA